>PBCW01000035.1 GCA_002718015.1 Rhodospirillaceae bacterium | reverse complement strand
ATTGAAGCCACAGCGGGTAGCTTCAAGAGACTTCCACCTACAAAAATAACCCGTCCGTCTCTAGCCTTTAACCCGCTTATATCTACGAACGAGGAATGTATTGGGCAAAACGCGGATGTTCTGAGATCAACGGTCGCCAGTTTAGAAAGTCCATCCACAATATAACTCATTACCACAAGATGCTCGGAAGCGAATCCATATGTCGACAATCCGCAATTCCATTGAGGCACTCCACATTCCGCCTCTAATGGCAAAATCAATTCGATATTATTTGCCCGAAGTCTATACAAATTCCACCAACCGGACTGGTCAGAAACAAAATATAAAGTGCCATCTGGAGCAAATGTTGGCTGAAAAATAGACTCGTTGGATCCGCCTGCTAACAGCACCCTCTCTCCCACCGAACCATCATTTTCTATCGGAGCGCGCCACAGTAAAGTCCCATCCCAGGGCATGCACGGATGATCCCAAGAAAGCCAAGACAACCATTTACCATCATAAGATAACGTTGGTGATGCATAAAAGTCTGCTCCTTCAACCAACGTTACTACTTCACCAGTATCTCTTATTCCTATCAGCCGGTTATAGGGCTCCTTGATACCCTCTATATGCTCCTCGGATACGGCAATCACCTGGTTTCGATTTGGGTCACGTACAAGATCAGCATACCGGCAATTCTTGCCAGAAGTGATGGGAACAGCCGTTCCATCTCGCGATTTATGCCACACACGGCAGTCATTCACGTCACTATACCAAAGTTCGCCTCTCTCTACGCAATATGCCCCCCCGCCATACTCATGCACACGAGACCGAACATTAGAGTTTGGTGGCGAAAAATCTTCGACTACGCCTTTTTCTCCGAGCTTACAAACAACACTGCGACCTTTATCGTTCGCTCGCACCTCGTTCCAATAGACATCCGATCCATCAAGACATAGCTGACCAAGCGAAACTGTATCGTCTGCAATCCACTTCGCGCTTAGGGACGATGACCAACCACCGTAGGGAACAATTTTTCTTTCTAACATGGCTTTCCATCAATTTCGGNGTCGAACGCTCTTTAATTTAACCGCTGACTAATGGATATGGAAAGAGNCGTTTTTTTTTNCATAACTTACTCATCTTNTCTTCCCCACCGCTCCGAATTGATATAGTACGAACAAAATAAACTGTTCAGGATTGTTGAATTGACCGNTAACANGCGAATACTNGTNCTTAATGGACCAAATTTAAATATGCTCGGCGTNCGAGANCCAGACATTTACGGCTCTACCACGCTCNAAGANATTGAAAAAACTGTTCAAGCCACNGCAAGTAGACTNGGTTTAGAACTNACGTTTAAGCAAACAAANCTTGAAGGCGAACTTGTNNGCTGGATTCAAAATGCTCGTTTTCAAACGGATANCNTAGTTATAAATGCTGGAGCATTTTCCCACACCTCNATAGCGATTTTAGATGCATTACAGCTATTAGAAATTCCGATTATAGAATTGCATTTATCTAATATATTNGCACGCGAGGAATTTAGACATAATTCCTACATTTCAAAATGCGCGAACGGTGTGATTTGCGGTTTTGGTGCAGCTGGTTACAATTTGGCACTGGAGGCTGCTGCACAAATATTCAGCGACCAGGATTGAAACGCATGGCTAAAATTAACCTCAACAAAGAACTCATACGGGAACTGAGCGAGCTCTTGGACGAAACGGGGTTATGCGAGATCGAAATAAGAGAGGGACGTCAATCCGTCCGCGTTTCTCGACAAGGACAGAGTAATGTTTCGTCTTTTAGGACTGAGGTGCCTGCCACTCAAAATAATAACCCGCCTGCACCAAACCCACCCAGAATTGAAGAAAATGCCGAAGAAAACTTACCGGGTGTAGTAACATCACCAATGGTGGGCACTGTTTATCTCTCACCAAAACCAAATGATCCTGCTTTTGTCAAAGAAGGAGATAATGTCACTGAAGGGCAGTCGATAATGATTATTGAGGCAATGAAAGTTATGAACCCGATACCAGCGCCCCATTCCGGCAAAGTTACCAAAATTCTAGTAACCGACACACAGTCTGTTGAGTTTGGAGAACCACTTTTAGTTATTGAGTAAACCCTTTGTTTGAAAAAGTTCTCATTGCTAACCGAGGCGAAATTGCACTGCGCATTCACCGGGCGTGTAAAGAGCTCGGCATAAATACCGTGGCAGTGCACTCCACAGCAGATGCTGACGCCATGCATGTGCGGTTGGCAGATGAGGCGGTATGTATTGGCCCACCAAATTCTGGAGATAGTTATCTGAATATTCCCGCAATCCTGTCGGCTGCTAATATCACCGCCGCAGATGCCATACACCCGGGTATTGGTTTTCTCTCGGAAAATGCAAAATTTGCTAGAATGGTTGAAGAGCATGATCTTGTTTTCATAGGACCGTCGCCAGAACATATACGGTTAATGGGTGATAAAATCACCGCAAAACAAGAAGCAATCAAGATTGGCCTTCCGGTGGTGCCGGGATCAGATGGCCCGGTCACAACAATTGAAGAAGCAGCGGAGTTCGCAGCGCATGCTGGCTATCCAATTCTTATCAAAGCGGCTTCTGGAGGAGGCGGACGCGGAATGAAGATTGCGAAAACAGCTGAAGAGCTGCCTGCGGCTCTCGCTGTTTGTAAACAGGAAGCATTGACCGCATTTGGTGATGACACTGTATATATCGAAAAGCTTTTGCAGAAGCCACGACATATAGAAATTCAGGTACTAGGTGATGGAAATGGAACTGTTGTACATCTTGGCGAACGCGATTGTTCACTTCAACGGCGGCATCAAAAAGTTCTCGAAGAGGCACCCTCGCCCGCCCTCGATCAAAAAACCCGAGCGGATATATGCCAAACAGTTACCAACGCACTAGAGAAAATTAGCTACCGTAGTGCCGGAACAGTGGAGTTTCTTTTTGACAGGGGCAATTTTTATTTTATCGAAATGAATACACGCCTCCAGGTTGAACACCCGGTGAGTGAAATGATTACCGGCTACGATCTTGTGCGTGCTCAATTAAAAATCGCCGCGGGTGAAACACTTGGCTTTTCTCAGGCTGATATCCCACTTGAAGGGCACGCCATTGAATGCCGCATCAACGCAGAACACCCAATTACTTTTGCACCCTCGCCAGGTACAATCACAGACTTTCATGCCCCAGGTGGTCTAGGTGTGCGCGTCGACTCAGCTATCTATTCTGGGTATAGGGTCCCCCCTTACTACGATAGCATGATCGCTAAATTAATAGTTCATGGCCGGGATCGCCAACAATGCTTGATGCGACTACGGCGCACTTTGGATGAAATTGTAATAGGTGGTATTGACTGCACTATTCAATTGCATCAGCAATTGATGAATGAACCAGACTTTATTGCAGGTCATTATGACATCCATTGGCTGGAAGAATGGCTTGAGTCCTCACCTAACAAAAAGTAACTAAGCTCATGCCTGACGTTACGCCTGAAGTTCTATTACGAGCTTATAAAGCAGGACTTTTCCCCATGTCCGAAAGCTATGACGACCCCGAAATTTTTTGGGTTGATCCGCGTGTCAGAGGTATTCTCCCGGTTAAAAAGTTTCATGTACCGCGTCGCCTCAAAAGGACAGTGCGTTCAGAACGTTTTGAAATAACCATTAACACAGAATTCAAGTCCATAATGGAAGGGTGTGCAGCGTCTGTGAGTAACCGGCCAAAGACTTGGATAAATAGCCAGATCATTGAACTTTATACAGCGTTACACGACATGGGTTTTGCGCACTCCATTGAATGTTGGCGTAATGGGCTTTTGGCTGGCGGTCTTTACGGAATTGCGCTCGGCGGAGTTTTTTTCGGTGAAAGCATGTTTTCGCGTGAACGCGACTCAAGCAAAGTGGCCTTGGTGCATCTTATNGCCCGCATGCGCGCTGGGAATTTTATGTTTATTGACACTCAGTTTATAAACAAACATTTAAGTAGATTTGGTGCTATCGCGATATCACGTTCTGAGTATCAATCACTCTTAAAACAAGCGATTGATATNAAATCTAATTTTCATGTACCGATTGACAAATCTAACCTGAACCTTGTNCTCGACACTAGATAATAATCGTTCGAACAGTAAGGTGCCAAACCAAATTTCCTTCCGAAATGGAAGATTCGATAAAGNATAACTTTTACTGGCNGTANNAAAAATATTTTTTTAAGCCCAATGGCGATTGTTAACGAAATTTAACNTGAAACGNACTGATTGTTTAAATCAAACTCTACAAACGTCGTGNTTTAAAACAACTTCCTGANATTGTATTTATTTATCGCTTACAGTCTAACACCCACACATCATATACAGGATGCTCCAAGCCACTAAGTCCTGGGCTTGAGGCAAACATCCAGCCATGAAAAAGGTCAATACGTGCCTCGTTTGATTTGGCCTCATAAATATCAAGATAAGCAGCAGACTCAGGTGGTTCCTCGGGAGGTGTGCGTTCACATTTTTGNACCACAATCTCCAACGTCCCNAAGCGCACTGTGCGTCCGGTTGGCGCCTCAAATGACCATACTCTGGCTGTCACTTTATCCATCCCTTGCAATACAACNGTATCTCCTTCAAAACACCGCACCGGAACTGCAAGGAAAAGCANGCCAAATAAAATCACAGGCAAACAGCGAAATACNAACATAGTTAAATAGCTCTTATACTTTGCANAAATGATGCAANCGTCNCCCCTAGAGCNCTGGTGATTCAGACACCGGACCTTCGCGAACCAATGCCAGCACACGCTCTAAGAGTTCGCCGAGCGATATTACGTCTTTTGTTTTTCTGAGCTCCGCCCCATCACCAACAGNTTTTTTTCCACCACCNGGCTCAAGTTTTATATAATTGCCGCCAAGTAGCCCATCATTACCTATTCTNACCCGCGTATCGCCTGTTAGGCGAATATCGGGCCTAATCGTCATTGTTACAACTGCTTTAAACGTTTGGGGGTCAACTTTTTGATCTATTACTGTGCCAACCTTGACGCCGCCGATACGCACATCACTCCCTATTACCAGCCCATCAACAGCNGTGAACTGAGCAGTNACCTTAAAACCACCTTCCGGCTTTAAGTCGGTAGATATAAATGCGAAATAAACTGATATTCCAATAACTAATAAAACAACAAATCCAAGAACCGCCTCCGCAGACTTTCGCGAGAATAGTGCTTGTGCTCCGATGTCCGGATTTTTCCCCCTAACATTTGACTTCATTAAAGACCGCCTCCCACACCCAAACCGAAGATTTCCTTCCCAACAGTGGTTTCAACCGGCTCTACATCTTTAGTATTTTTCAAAAAAAGCCCATTCTGGTTTGAAAGCTTGCCTTGACCCGGTTCAAGAGCNATGTACTTNCCCCCAAGCACCCCCTCCGAAACGACTGCGGCTACAGTATCAAAGGGTAATTTCAATTCTTTGAGGATTTGCATCTTTACAAGCGCGCGGTAATCTTGTTGATCTATTGTNAGGCCAACGACGGTGCCAACTTTCACACCGCCAATCCGTACATCGTTCCCAATACCAAGACCGTCAACAGAATTAAATTTTGCTTTCAATTGCCAGCCTTGAATCGAAGCGACGTTGCCAACGTTTTGTGCGAAAACGAGAAAAACTCCTGCTACCACAAGAACCATGGCGGCTAGAGTGGTCTCCAATACATTTCTTTTCATTTGACCACACCCACGGATTAAGGGTTAAGAATGCTAAATGGGTTATCAGTCTTCNTCGCCGATGCCGGTGCAATTGCTTGTGCACGTTTTTCTTCAGCCTCNATCACAATTTTTTCTAATAGTTCTAGAAGTGGTATGGAATCTTGGACGAATTCGAAGGCATCGCCAGATTTCATATTAGCCTCAGATCCACCGGGCTCTATTTTAAGGTATTTTGGGCCAAGCAACCCATCGGAAACAATCGAGATTGTGCTTTCATGCGGAACTTTNATTTCCTTTTGAAAGGCCATCTTTACTAGAACATTTTGTCGATTGGTATCATATTCTCGCGCCGTGACTTGTCCAACCTTGATGCCAGTCAGAACAACATCACTGCCAACCGAGATACCATCAGTTGCATTGAAACGGGCGCTCAANAGATAACCCGCAGCCTCGCCCTTCGGCCCGCTTTGATACGACAACANAAATAGTGCNGCAGTTAGNCCGATTACCAACATACCTAGCAAAATGTGTTTGNTTTCGTGCCTTGATTCCTCTCCCATCAATTTGGCTTCCATGATTCNTAGTCGCCTGTGGCATGATCACGTTCGCCGCTTTTTAGCGTGTGTCCGGGCGGACGATAGGCACTTTCTGTCCCGGTNAGATTNGGGACGTGCTCTNTTTGCCAGGAGTGTGCCTTTACATTGTCTAGTGGTGGTTCACTNNCGGTATAGTGAAGCCAACCNTTCCATGGCGCCGGGACCTGACTAGCTTCGTCATCTCCGGCGTAAACCACCCAGCGTTTGCGTCGCCCAGNGCCAGTATTACGTCGTTGTTGGTAGTATCGATTTCCCGACTCGTCTGAGCCTACATAAGCACCGCTAAGCAACGTAATCATTCGTGTGATCATCGTCGGCATCAAGGAAACCTCCGTTTCATAGAANTTATAGTAAATATGACATTGCCACCCGCATCAGTCCAGCGCTTCAGAACAAAATATAATTTATANCCGCNATACAAAATATTCATTNCNATATCAAAGTANTGCAATCATCTCTAAAAANCNCAGAATTCTAATATATTTTTTGACGTGAAANCCTTAGTCNGTNGCGCATCATNTTACTTNAGAATCGNTAGTAGAGTTTTTTTTGTAAATCACTCAATAATTACTTGCACCANCAACATCTAGTAGATACTATACTTANNAGTCCTAAATATTGTGTTNTANGGTCANGGTNGGATAACTGGCGCTNGGGAGCTTAATGTGTTTAGTCATCGGGTCATACAGTACTNAAANCTTAAAAACCCGCTTTCTNGAGGTGCCGAGCCTAAGTCGGCNAGTACGAATTACGCGCTGAAANAAGCGCGCTTGTGATGTTTTGGGGGATATGATATGCGCATCGAAAGGCGCCACACTAACGACAAAAAAANGCCTTTAGAGGGTATGGAGTTTCGGTATGTCACTAGTGAGATCCGGAATCCAGATGGATCTGTTGTTTTNCAGCATGAGGATATTGAGGTTCCTGAACATTGGAGCCAAGTTGCAGCGGACGTGCTTGCACAGAAATATTTTCGGAAAGCTGGGGTTCCAGCGNTATCAAAACCAGTTAAAGAAAAAAACGTGCCGGAATGGTTGTGGCGTCAAGTGCCGGATGAAAGCGCTATGTCCAACATTCGGGAGGAAGACCGATATGGCGGTGAAACTAGTGCAAAACAAGTATTCCATCGTTTGGCAGGTACTTGGACGTATTGGGGTTGGAAGGGCGGNTATTTTGACACCGAAGAAGATGCGCTAATTTATTACAGTGAGATGAGCTANATTCTTGCCAAACAGAAAGGCGCCCCGAATTCCCCTCAATGGTTCAATACNGGTCTTCATTGGGCTTACGGCATTGACGGGCCAGCCCAAGGGCATTCCTATGTAGACTTTCAGTCAGGACGTTTGACAAAATCGAAGTCCGCTTACGAACACCCCCAGCCCCATGCATGTTTCATTCAATCGGTCGATGATGATTTGGTTGGCGACAATGGTATTATGAGCCTGTGGCAAAGAGAGGCCCGTNTGTTCAAATACGGATCAGGGACAGGTAGTAATTTCTCATCCATTCGAGGGGAAGATGAACCGNTATCCGGGGGAGGTAAATCCTCNGGTTTAATGAGCTTTTTAAAAATAGGAGATCGAGCAGCTGGCGCCATCAAATCAGGAGGCACTACTAGGCGAGCGGCCAAAATGGTAGCCCTTGATATTGATCATCCNGACATTGAGGAATTTGTAAGTTGGAAGTGTTTAGAGGAACAGAAGGTAGCTGCTCTGGTCACGGGCTCCAAAATTTGCAATGAACAAATGAATTTGATCTTGGGTGCGTGTAAAACTGGTGAGGAAGGTAACGCCGATAGTTTTGATCCCAAAAAGAATCGNGAGTTGCGTCGTGCCATCATAAAAGCACGAAAAAGGATGGTTCCTGAGAGCTATATCCAACGGGTACTTCAATTTGCAGCGCAAGGCTTTACCGAGATTGAGTTTGAGACCTACAACACCGATTGGGACTCAGAAGCGTATTTGACAGTCGCAGGCCAAAATTCAAACAATTCTGTAAGAGTTACAAATGATTTTTTGCGGGCGGTAGAGGAAGATAAGAAGTGGAATCTTACNCAGCGCACGGATGGGAAAGTAGCCAAAACAGTCAATGCACAAGAGCTCTGGGATCAAATCGGCAGTGCTGCGTGGCAATGTGCTGACCCCGGTCTTCAATTCGACACTACAATAAATGAATGGCACACGTGTGCAAANACAGATCGTATATACGGTTCAAATCCTTGTTCCGAGTATATGTTCTTAGATGATACTGCATGTAATTTAGCCTCACTCAACTTGATGAACTTTCAGGACAGTCATGGCACGTTTAATGTAGATGACTTTACNCATTCAGTACGNCTGTGGACCATAGCGCTCGAAATAGCAGTTTTAATGGCCCAGTTTCCATCAGATCAAATAGCTAGATTGTCCTATGATTATAGAACGCTCGGGCTTGGTTACGCCAATATTGGCGGATTANTAATGGCCTCGGGAATTCCGTACGATAGTGACGAAGCACGGGCTTTCTGTGGTGCCATAAGTGCCCTAATGACCGGCACTTCTTATGCCACATCAGCTGAGATGGCGGGGGAACTTGGGGCTTTCCCCGGGTATAAAAAGAATCGATCTTCAATGCTGCGGGTCATTCGTAACCACAGAAAGGCTGCACAAGGCATGAAAGATGGGTACGAAGGACTTGCGATACCGCCCGTACCATTAGACCACTCTAGCTGTCCGTCAGCAGAGCTATCAAAAGCAGCCGAAGACGCGTGGGAACAAGCATACAATTTGGGTAAGGAGTACGGGTACCGTAATGCGCAAGTTTCAGTTATCGCACCAACAGGTACAATTGCACTTGTTATGGATTGCGATACTACAGGCGTTGAGCCAGACTTTGCTTTGGTAAAGTTCAAAAAGCTGGCAGGCGGCGGCTACTTTAAAATCATAAACCGAATGGTGCCAGACGCCCTGAAGCGTTTAGAATATAGCGAAACCCAAATCGATGAGATTATATCCTATGCAGTTGGGCACGGTTCCTTAAAGGATTCGCCTTTTATCAACCACAATACGCTAAGAGAAAATGGATTCGGTAGAGAACAGTTAGACGCAGTTGAAAAAAATTTGGAAAGTGCCTTTGATATAAAGTTTGCATTTAACAAATGGGCCCTTGGTGACGATTTCTGCCGTGACACCCTCAACCTTTCGGAAGACCAATTGAACGACCCATCGTTTGAGATCTTACCAGCCTTGGGTTTCTCTCGTGACGAAATTGAAAAAGCCAACACTTACTGCTGCGGGGCTATGACTGTTGAAGGTGCTCCCCACATTAAGGAAAATCACTTGGCAGTGTTTGATTGTGCAAATCCCTGTGGGCGCGTGGGAAAACGCTATCTCTCTTGGCAAAGCCACATTCTTATGATGGCCGCAGCCCAACCGTTCATTACGGGAGCTATTTCCAAAACAATTAACATGCCTAACAACGCTACGGTGCGCGACTGCAAAGATGCGTACATGATGTCTTGGAGGCTGGGACTCAAGTCTAACGCTCTCTACCGTGATGGATCTAAGCTCAGCCAGCCTCTTCAATCTGCTTTAGTCGAGAGCGCGGATGACTTGGAAAACGATTGGGTTGACTTGCCCAAGAGCCAACAAGCGCCCTTAGTGGCTGAGAGGATCGTTGAGCGGATCATTGAGAAAGCCGCTGAACAAGAGCGCAAGCGTTTGCCACACCGACGTAAAGGTTACACCCAAAAAGCTAATGTCGGCGGCCACAAGGTTTATTTGAGAACAGGTGAATACGAAGATGGTACCCTCGGGGAAATATTTATAGATATGCACAAAGAAGGTGCCGCATTCCGAAGTCTGATGAATAATTTCGCAATAGCAATTTCTATTGGTTTGCAATACGGAGTACCACTTGAAGAATATGTCGAGGCATTCACGTTCACCCGTTTTGAACCAAGCGGAATGGTTCAAGGCAACGATACGATTAAAATGGCAACATCTGTTTTGGATTACATATTCCGTGAGGTAGCCATTAGCTACTTGGGTCGTGATGACTTGGCACATGCTGAGCCCTCGGACGTATTGCCTGACGCATTGGGGACAGGTGCAGACGAAGGCCATTTGCCAAGGGAAGCAGCTGAAACAATCGCGGCAATTCGGAAAGTAACAAGTAATGGATACGTTCGTTCCTCAAAACTTAGAGTAATTTCCGGCGGTGTTGGAGTAGAGCCTCCAGACATCGCTGAAACAAATGTGGCGGCTAGCTCTTCGGAGGGCCAGATAGCCGTCGCTTCCGAGGCTACGGCACTAGCCGCAGTATCGGAGGCTCTGGCGCATGATGACGTGCTCGAGACTACACTTGAGCGAATACGTGAGGCCAGGGCCAAGGGGTACGAGGGTGACTCCTGCAGTGAATGCGGGAACTTCACACTTGTGCGCAACGGTACCTGCTTGAAATGCGACACTTGTGGCGCCACGAGCGGGTGTTCGTAGCAAATCCCCACTCTGGCACGGTGCTCCCTGTGACTGGGGGATGGTGATCATCACCATCCCCCGTTTTTTAATAAATACCAATAGGGTCGATGTAATTTAACATTTGACTCAAATACCGAAACGATATTCATTGCCCCAGTAAAGTCTTTTTCTTTCGTTGCGAAAATTCAGCGCCCAGTTTAATCGTCCTACATGAACATTACAGAACGAATTGACGCGAAGTATCTTTCACTTATACAAAGCGCATTAGACAATGCGCTCCCCAATTCGCACCTGCTCTCGCCGAAAACTTTACGTGCTGTTCGAAATGCGCAACAAACTACAATTACACCTCCGGAGAATATAGTTATAGATGATGAAATCGTTGTGACCGCCCAGCGTGAGATCAACATTCGTGTATATCGGCAAATCCAGCAAACCGAACAAAATACGCCTGTTCTAATCTTTCTCCATGGTGGTGGCTTTGTGGTTGGAAATCTCGATACTCATCAAGGGACTTGTATTCGTTTCTGTAAGGATACTTCATGGCCCGTAATTAGCGTAGATTATCGCCTAGCTCCGGAACACCCATTCCCTGCAGCAACTGATGACTGTTATGATGTTCTTTGTTGGGTATCACAACAGCAAGAACGCCTTAAAATTGATCCTGCACGAATAGCAATTGTAGGTGAGAGCGCAGGAGGAAATCTTGCAACTGTTACCGCTCTTATGGCGCGCGATCGCAATGGGCCTCTACCAGCGTTCCAATTACTCTTTTATCCTGTTACTGATTGTAATTTTACAAATCCGAGCTACGTAAATTTCAAGGACGGGCCGTTGTTAACCGCAAGGCAAATGGAAGCTTACTGGAGCCACTATCTTAACGGCGAGAAAACAACTGACAATCCCTATGCGGCCCCGCTGCGTGCTAATACTCTCAAAGGCATGCCTCCCACAGCCATTGTAACGGCAGAATTTGATGTTTTACGATCGGAGGCAGAGGCGTATGCGGTACGCCTCAAAGCTGAGGGTGTGGCTATACAAGAATTTCGAGCTGAGGGAATAATACACGGATTTATGAAACATGTTGAAACACATCCGGAGGCTAATCGTATATACATTGCTGCACGGAATAGCATGACATTAGCTCTCAAAATTAATACTGAAGAAAGTTAAATGGAAAATATAGCTCAACGTTTATCTCAATTAGGCATAAAACTCCCAAACACAGCGGTGCCGGCTGGAAGTTACGTGCCTTATGTTCTGGAAAANAACCTGCTCTGGATTTCCGGCCAAGTGCCCTTTTGGAATGGCAAGGTGAAATACNGCGGAAAAGTTNNTAGNGANGTTTCTNTGGATGATGCCATNATGGCAGCCCGCTTATGTGGACTTAANATACTTGCCCAAATAAAAACAGCACTTGGAGACCTTAACCGNGTGGAACAGATNATTAAGTTAAGCGGCTTTGTTAATTCGTCCTCCGACTTTACNGACCATCCGATAGTAATTAATGGCGCATCNGATTTAATGGTTGATGTTTTCGGTGAATTAGGACGCCATACACGGGTTGCCATTGGCGCATCCAGCCTTCCACTGAATTCGACAACTGAGGTCGATGCCCTANTNCGTGTTCGCANCTAATATCGTGANCGATACCTGCGGNATGTCCNAAATTAAAAANCGTTATAAAATAGACCTTATTGCAAAGATGTCTGANATCAATCCTAAAGAGTGGGACGCCTGCCTCTCAGGGCCGACAAGACAACCCGGTGNCCCTTTTTTAAGCCATGCCTTCCTTAATGCTTTGGAAATCTCTCAATCAGCTAATAGTACAACAGGTTGGCTACCCCGGCATCTAATTTTGCGAAAAGAAACTAACCAGTTGGTTGCAGCGTGTCCTCTCTACGTGAAGAGTCATAGCCAAGGTGAGTATGTATTTGACCAGAATTGGGCTCAGGCGTTTGAGCGTGCAGGTGGAGATTATTATCCAAAGTTACAGTGTGCGGTACCTTTTTCCCCTGTTACAGGGCCACGGCTACTTGCCTCTGCGGAAGCGGCAGACTGTTTGGAATACCGCAAATGCATGGCACAAGGACTCATTGATATTACCAGGCAAATGGAATTATCATCTTTACATGTCACCTTTTGTACAAAAGCAGATGCAGAGTTGCTCAAAGACCTAGGATTTTTAATTCGTCACGATACCCAATTCCACTGGGAGAACGATAACTACGATGACTTCGAGAGCTTCCTTGGAGCTTTAACTAGCCGTAAACGGAAAAATATAAGAAAGGAGCGCCGGTTTATCAATGAAAGTGGGATATGCATTAAAATGCTTACTGGTGATGATATAGAACCCCAACATTGGGATGCCTTCTTCAAATTTTACATTGACACCTATGATAAAAAATGGGGATACCCTTATCTAACACGGGAATTTTTCACGCAACTTAGTAAAACCATGGCCGACCAAGTACTTTTGGTATTGGCTTATCGGGATGGGAAGCCTATTGCCGGCGCTATAAATTTCTTCGATGATCAGGCATTATATGGTCGCAATTGGGGATGTTGCGAGGAACATAAATATCTTCATTTTGAGACATGCTACTATGCGGCAATTGATTTCGCTATAAGCCGCAATTTAAAAAGGGTTGAAGCAGGCACACACGGCCAACACAAATTACAACGGGGGTATATCCCAAAAAGAACCTATAGCGCCCACTGGATAGAAAATGAAAATTTCCGAAATGCTGTAGCACATTACCTGGAAGAAGAAACCAAATATCGAAATCATGAGGCCTCAGTGCTAAAAGAGTTTACACCCTTCCGTAGAATTTAACCTTCAGATCTTGATTTAATGGTTTTGCGAATACTCGATCTCTAACAAGCATAGCCTACCTAAACTGTCAGCGCGTTCTATACGTAAAAAACTATGGAATATTACCATAAAATTGTGAGAAAACTAAATTATGGATGACCTAATATATGAAAGGACTATTAACCAACAGCTCAAGTATCATTTTGTTAAGTCACCGCTAACAATATCGAAACCCGTGCCCCCTTCATAATTTTTTTTTCCCAGCATGCTTGCAATTAGAGCTCAAAGCACCTCTATCCATAAATGTTTCCGCTAACACTGTGCCACAATCCAGCCGTTGTTATTTTCGACCCTTTTTTGTATCGCCGGCCCTAAAGTTTTTAATTTTTACGCAAGAGAATGTTAGTTGCCCAGCCTTCACACCAATCCGAACTGTGCCACCATTTGTCAGTTTGCCGAACAACAGCTCCTCCGCAAGCGGCTTCTTTATCTTTTCTTGAATAAGTCGCGATAAGGGCCGGGCCCCAAAATGCGGGTCATATCCATGCTTTGCAAGCCAGGACCGTGCATTGCTTGAAATGACTATTGTCACTTTCCGATCAGCGAGTTGTTCCTCTAACTGGATTACGAACTTATCCACTACACGTGTTACAACCGATGCAGGTAAGGAAGAAAATCCGATAATCGCATCGAGACGATTGCGAAACTCGGGTGTAAAGAGTCGGTTAATAGCCTCAGTATCTTCACCGCTCCTGTTTTGACGAGCAAAGCCAACGACCGCTTTTGCTAGATCTGCGGCTCCTGCATTGGTTGTCATTATTAAAATTACGTTACGGAAATCGGCAGCTTTGCCATTGTGATCTGTCAGTCTTCCGTGATCCATTATCTGGAGAAGTATATTAAATACATCCGGGTGGGCCTTTTCTATCTCATCAAGTAGGACTACGGAATGTGGGGTTTTGTCAACGCAGTCAGTGAGAAGACCACCCTGATCGAATCCGACATACCCGGGCGGGGCACCGATCAATCGAGAAACACTGTGCCTTTCCATATATTCCGACATATCAAAACGCACCAATTCGATGCCAAGGGTCATTGCGAGCTGACGTGCGACTTCGGTTTTTCCAACTCCAGTTGGCCCTGAGAATAAGTAAGATCCAATGGGCTTTTCTGGTTCCCGCAGCCCAGCACGTGCGAGTTTGATAGATGCAGCTAATGCTTCAATCGCATCATCCTGCCCGAACACCGACATTTTTAAATCACGCTCTAGTGTTTTAAGGGCCTGACGGTCATCACTTGTGACTTGCTTTGGTGGAATGCGAGCGATTTTTGAAACTACATGCTCAACATCTCTAGTACCTATTTTTTTCTTCCGTTGAGAAGGTGGCAACAACATCTGCGATGCACCAACTTCATCCATCACATCAATAGCCTTATCGGGTAACTTTCGATCTGTGATATAGCGTGCAGAGAGGTCAACCGCGCTTCGGATAGCTGGCACTGTGTATTTTACCTTGTGATGGGTCTCATAGTAAGGGGCCAAGCCGTGCAGAATTTTAATCGCATCAGTAACTGATGGTTCAGAAACATCAATCTTTTGAAAACGCCGTACCAGTGCCCGGTCTTTTTCAAAATAGTTTTTGTATTCCCTATATGTCGTTGACCCGATACACCGCAACGAACCGTTTTGCAAGGCGGGCTTGAGGAGATTTGAGGCATCCATAGATCCACCACTAGTAGCGCCGGCTCCTATCACTGTATGAATTTCATCTATGAATAATATCAAATTAGGCTGTTCCTCCATTTCCTTAAGGATGGCCTTTAAACGTTCCTCAAAGTCACCACGATATCGTGTTCCGGCTAAAAGTGAGCCCATATCAAGAGAGTGAATTTCCACGCCACTTAAAACTTCGGGAACTTTACCCTCAACTATGTACCTAGCTAAACCCTCCGCAATTGCCGTTTTTCCAACACCCGGATCACCAACATAAAGCGGGTTGTTTTTNGTGCGCCGACAGAGTATTTGGATAGTCCTTTCAACTTCACCCGATCGCCCAATTAAAGGATCAATCTTACCAGCAGATGCCTTCNTATTTAGGTTTATGCAATACGCCTCTANTGATTTAACATCGGTTTTNTTTGAATTTTCTCNAGAAGATAAATCATCGCCACTAGCTCCAGGCTGGGGGCCTTCCATTCCCGCAGTTTTGGTNATTCCATGGCTCAAAAAATTCACTGCATCAAAGCGCGACATTTCTTGTTGCTGAAGAAAAAATACAGCGTGGCTCTCACGCTCCGAAAAAAGCGCCACAATGACGTTAGCACCGCTAACTTCCTCTCGGCCAGAGGATTGAACGTGGATTGCCGCACGCTGCAAAACACGCTGAAATCCCAATGAGGGTTTNGGATCAGAGTGATTAGAAGTCTTAAGTGTCTGCAATTCAGCATCCAGAAACTCTCTTATGTTAGCATCCAAAATGCCAATNTCTACACCGCAAGCTTTCAAAATGGTCGCTGCATCGTCATCTTTTAACAAAGCTAGTAAAAGATGTTCGAGCGTTGCGAACTCGTGTCCACATTCACTAGCAACTGAGATTGCTCGGTGAAGCGTTTGNTCTAGATTTGAAGATAACATGTGGGCTAGTCCTTTTCCATCGTGCATTGTAGCGGATGTTGATGTTCTCTAGAAAAATCCATGACCTGATTTACTTTAGTCTCCGCAACATCAAAGGGGAAAACCCCNCATACCCCAACACCACGCCGATGCACATGCATCATGATTTGTGCCGCTTTTTCCTCATCCAACGAAAAAAAACGCTGNAAGACATGAACCACAAACTCCATTGGTGTATAATCATCATTCAATAATAANACCTTATACATGGACGGNTTTTTTGTTTTTTCATTTGTTTTATCTTTGGGTATTACACCGACACCTGTGTCGTATTCCTTGTCTGACATTGTCATACCTATTAATTCNACCNNTGCCCTATAATATGAGATTAAATAGATCGGTTTAAAGGCTAAATAACATGCTGGACAACATTGGACGATGTTTCCCAAAAATCCTCTCCGGAAAATACAGTGAACCCAAGGTTTACGGCGACCCTTTATTAACCACNANCACTNTCCAAAAACGTAAAAGGGGAGGATTATTNCTGTGCCCTATTTGTATGGAGAGATACCAAAACTTTTTGCCTTTTGGCCTTCATGGNAGACGAAATGCTCGCTGCCCTAAATGTGCCTCTCTTGAAAGACACAGGTTTCTNTACCTTTATGTCAGAGATGTACTGCGATGGACGCGGAGACGCCTTCGCATCCTGCATATTGCGCCAGAAGCCTGCATCCGTAGATGTTTGTCGCCTTTACCCCAAATCAATTACACCGATATTGATCTTTTTAGCACTGATGTAAAACAAAATATGAATATTATTGATCTGCACTTCCAAAACGACCACTTTGATGGCGTTATATGCTCTCACGTCCTTGAACATGTTATGGATGATTATAAGGCGCTGAGTGAATTGTATAGGGTTATAAAAGCAAACGGACTTGTCCTAATTATGGTCCCACAAGACATGAGCCTTAAGAACACTGACGAAGACGAAGCTGTTACACACCCAAAAGACCGTTATTTGCGCTTTGGACACCCATACCACGTCCGAACTTGCGGGTCTGATTATGCAAACCGTTTTACTGAGGTTGGTTTTGAAGTTACACAGATTGACAGTAGATCCTTGGCATGCCAAAGGCGCCGTTTATATCGCCTGAATAAATGTATAATTTATAGCTGCAAAAAAGTGAGTGAGGGAAGCAGTCCTGCCGAAGACAAGACAGCCTGACCTCGCCTCAACATTAAGTTGATGCATCTTTCATAGTTTTTGCCATTGAGCTATGCATCTGTTCCTTCAACGGCTCGAAAGCTTCATGCGCTACTTTTAGTGATAGCTCGCTGATTTTTGTGCCCTCTGAGAATAAGGTCTGGTAGGACTCTAGAGCAAAATCGTTTTGGACATCTACCACATCATTAATAGTTTTCGCTGCAAATACTGCTTTTGCTGCTTCAGCATTTGTTTCAGCGGTAACTTTGGCCAGTTTAAANCACTGCCTGCCCAATGTCTTCTGCCCCTTTCGCAANAATTTCNCCTGCCTTCATGTAGACCCCCAAAGTTTCTTGACCNAATTTTGAGAACTCNCCNTAAGCNCGCGTGTAGTTTTCTTGTACTTGCTCAACCTTTTCTTTTCCCATAGCCATTGCTGCNTCGACAGTGTCGTTAACATTATCTATNNTCGNTTTANTATTNTCTGCATNTTTGTTCGAGCTCATTGATCAATTCCTTGTTGTCTNNNACATCCCTCGGATGAANTTTGTGAATAATAAAATACAAATTANCTAANTTCGCANACTATGCTGCANTGCAACATNNNNAATATGTTTCAGCTGTATTCATCCGTCAAGGTTTTTTTGTGCAGCGCACAATAAATATTTTTTCAACACAAAAAATCATACGTTTCTNCACTTAAGTCCAGAAACCTAATCATAATCCAAACACCNCACCAAAAACTNTCGACATTTCTATGGTGCTATCGTAATATTANAANCAAATTAATNAAAAATAAATTTCGAGTATTACCANAGTACTCTCAGGTTATGACNNGGGAAATANTNGTATTTTTGATGTAATNAAGTCCATATGCCTCTTTTTTACTTTAGCTTTGTTCTTTTNTGCAGCTCAGCCATCAGANGCTCGCTATGCTGCGATAGTAATTGATGCGAAAGATGGTAATATTCTGCATTCAACCAACGCCNNCACCCTAAATTATCCAGCCTCCCTGACAAAGTTAATGACTTTGTTAATGCTTTTCGAAGCCTTAGAACAAGACAAACTAGAAATAAGTACAGAATTAGTCACCTCAACCCGAGCGAGTAAAGCCAAGCCTTCAAAGTTAGGCCTNCAACCTGGTGACACAATTACCGTTAGACAAGCCATCTCCGCACTTATCACAAAATCTGCAAATGATGTTGCTGTAGTCGTTGCCGAACAATTATCAGGTTCTATTCGCTCTTTCGCGCGAGCCATGACACGNCGCGCNCGCGCCNTAGGNATGAAAGATACAACATTCCGTAACCCCCACGGGCTGCCNAATCGCGGNCACCTCTCTACTGCGCGCGATATGGCATTACTCTCGCGTATTCTGATCAATCAATTTCCCCNGTACTATAATTACTTTGCAACTCGTAAATTTCACTTTAGAGGTAATAGTTTCAAAAATCACAATAAGCTTCTTGGCCACTACGAGGGTGCTGACGGGATCAAAACCGGCTACACAAGTGCGGCCGGCTACAACCTCTCCGCGTCTGCTGAACGCGATGGAACGAGATTGATTGCCGTTGTTTTCGGTGGGAAAACTGCCAAATTCCGGGACAACCATGTAAAAAAACTTCTTAATAAGTGCTTTGCTAAAACCGCGGTTTCACGCAAAGCCGACATACTGTTAACAAGTTCAAAACCGATGCATACAAATTCGGCAATTTTTTTTGCAGACCCACACCCGACACAATCTAGTGTTGCAACCGAGGCACGAAAGTTAGCCCGTCAAATCGCTAAAGATGCCGAATTACCCCCATTTTTTAAGCCCATTGCAAGCCCTGCTCCACGCGGGGCTTGGATGATCCAAATTGGTGCTTATTTTAAAATAGCACCAGCGACAAAAAGGGCAGGCAAAGCAGCAGCAAAGCTTTCTAAATTCGGAAAAAATTACGATATTGCTGTCATGACGGCAGAGCGAGAAAATCGGACCCTCTACCGGGCTCGCTTGGCAGGACTTAGTCGCAAAGATGCATATGATGCATGCCGCGAACTAAAGCGGCACGATTTTGACTGCATACCGATGTCCCCAATGCGTGCTTACCACCGTCGGTAGCAGCCCTTAAACTAAAATATTGGCGGCTCCACACCACTTAGCCGCAGCTGGTCCGAAACCATGCTTTTCATCTTTTTGAGCCCAACTTCCGTCTGCGATTCGCATCGCACAACAAGGGCATTCTGGGTATTGGAGGCGCGTAGAAGCCACCAGCCGTCGCGCGTTCGAACGCGCACCCCGTCTATGGTGCTCACACTTGCGCTGCTCTGCCGGAGGCGTTCCTGCACCTCTTGTGCGATTGCAAATTTACGGTCTTCCGGCACATCAAATCGTATCTCAGGAGTATTAACCATTTGCGGAAGNGTGTCACGCATTGCTGCTAAGGTGTTATCCGATCGTGCAACTATATCAACTAACCTAAGCGCAGCATAAAGAGCATCATCATANCCATAATAGCGATCAGCAAAAAAGATATGNCCGCTCATTTCTCCAGCCAACGGTGCTTTCAATTCAGCCATTCTTGATTTGATAACAGAATGGCCAGTAGGACTCATTACGGGGTGACCACCAAGACGTGTTACTTCATCAAATAATGCTTGGCTAGCTTTAACATCTGCTATTATCGTAGCACCCGGAAGCTCTTCAAGCATATCACGCGCTAGGATCGCAAGAATCTGATCACCCCACAGTATACGCCCTAACCCATCCACAACACCTATCCGATCTCCATCTCCATCAAAAGCAATACCCAAGTCACATTTTTCTTNCCGAACANCTTCTTGAAGCTGAGTAAGNTTTTCAGGAATCGTTGGATCAGGATGATGCGCTGGGAAATCCCCGTTAACCTCCGCATTTAAAAGAATGTGCACTCCCGGCAAACACGAGGTTAATTGCGTCATTGCGGGACCCAACGCTCCATTACCAGCGTCCCATGCAACTTTTAATCCTTTGGCCGAACGAAAATCTCCCATCAGCCGTGCCACATATGATTCCCTAATGGCTTTGGTTGAAATCCCCCCGGAACCCCTNGTGCAATTAGCAACTTCAGCTCGTTGTCCTAGNCCAACTATATCGGCGCCCCAAAATGGCTTACCACCGAGCATAAACTTAAAGCCGTTATATTGAGATGCGTTATGTGAACCTGTCACCATAATNCCNCCACCAGCCTCNAGTACAGTGGTTGCGTAGTATAGGGTTGGAGTTGCATTTAAGCCTATATTTANAACATNGATACCAGCATCCATCGCACCACTTATTACATTTTCAGCTAAACTTGGTGATGATTTACGCCCGTCATAACCCACGCAAACCGTTTGATCTCCCTCTTCTTTAATGATTGAGCCAAAATAGAGCCCGACTGCAAAAGCGTCACGCTCTGTCAAGGTTTCCCCGTAAATACCACGGATGTCATATTCTCTAAGAATAGTTGGATCAAAATGGTGTGGCTTCACTGAGCTTCCCTCGAGGTAAGGAACCTTTTTCTGTTTAACGGCCGTCCAATCGAACTGTATTGAAAGCCTGCATCTGTCATTGTCTTGGGGTCGTATATATTGCGTAAATCGACGACAACCGATCCCTTCAATATTTTCTTGATACGGTCGAAATTTAGCGATCTAAATTCATTCCATTCTGTGACGATTACAAGTGCGTCCGCACCGTCGAGTGCCTCATAAGTATCTTCACACCAATTTACATTTTCTAAGAGCGCTTTTGCCTCTTCCATACCAGCGGGGTCGTAAGCCCGGATTANTGCACCCGCCTCACTAAGCATAGGGATTATATCTAAGCTAGGACTATCCCGCATATCATCAGTATTTGGTTTGAACGTNACTCCTAATAGAGTGATCGTTTTGCCNGCTACACTGCCACCACAAGCTTTTATAATCCTTTTTGCCATNTNTTTTTTTCGGTTTTTGTTAGCGTCAACAACTGCTTCCACAATCCTCAGATCNACCCCNNCCGATTGCGCAGTGCGAACCATTGCCAAAGTATCCTTAGGAAAACAAGAGCCACCATACCCAGGACCAGCATGCAGAAACTTATTTCCAATCCGTCCATCGAGGCCCATACCCTTTGCTATATCGTGAACGTTTGCTCCAACTTTTTCGCANAGATCTGCCACTTCNTTGATGAACGTAATTTTTGTAGCGAGAAATGCATTAGTCGCGTATTTCACAAGTTCCGCNGTCTCTAGCTTGGTAAAAAGTACAGGTGTCTGTATTAAATGCAGCGGCCTGTATAAATCATTCATAAGCTCTTGAGCGCGTTCAGCCTCTACCCCTATAACGACCCGATCCGGACGCATAAAGTCCTCGATAGCCGAGCCCTCTCGAAGAAACTCGGGATTCGAAATTACATCAAAATCAGCGTCAGGACGTTCTGATCGGATCACACGCTCGACTTCCCTGCCCGTGCCAACNGGTACTGTAGACTTATTGACTACAACTGTATAACCCTTCATGGCATTCGCAATTTCTTTGGCTGCGGCNAATACNTAGGACAAATCAGCGTGCCCGTCACCGCGCCTACTAGGCGTGCCCACAGCTATAAANACGGCATNCGCCTCGCNAACCGCTTCTCCCAAGTTATTTGTGAAATGAAGGCGCTGGGCAGACACATTTTTGTCTACCAGATCTTCCAACCCTGGTTCATATATGGGTATTTTACCTTTTTGGAGGTCACTTATTTTCTCCGCATCAACATCAATACAAGTGACATCTATNCCGAATTCAGAGAAACATGCGCCAGAAACGAGCCCAACATAACCAGTACCGATAATTGCAATACGCATTTTCTCACACTTTCTCTAAAGTTCGCATGTATCTACGTGTACAACTTTACAAGCTTCTCAACATCTGTCTTCATATCATCACGATCAAGTGCAAAAGCAAGATTAGCCTCCAAGAACCCAACCTTGTCGCCACAGTCAAATCTTCTCCCTTCAAATCGTAAGCCGTAGAACGGCGTGCTATTGACCATTTTTGCGAGTGCATCAGTCAATTGTATCTCTCCGCCGGCACCNGGGTGTTTCTCTGCTAAATGATCAAAGACCTCCGGCATCAATATATATCGACCGATGATAGCTAAATTAGAGGGGGCATTCGCTCGAAGAGGCTTCTCA
The DNA here is from genome assembly GCA_002718015.1 of Rhodospirillaceae bacterium. GTDB lineage: Bacteria > Pseudomonadota > Alphaproteobacteria > UBA8366 > UBA8366 > UBA8366. The sequence continues at coordinate 69,936 of PBCW01000035.1, read as the reverse complement.
ACCAAACCCTTCACCGATACTAATTGCCCTTCATCNTTTTCAACATCTAANATACCATATCGATCNGTGTGCTCNGGCAANACATCCATNGCCGCAACNATATTGCCCGGTGTTATGTGATATGATTCTATTANTTGTTGCAAACAGGGTTTACNNGCCAAAACNAAATCATCTGCCAAGAGGACAGCGAATGGCTCATCGTCAATATATTTCCGTGCACACCACACTGCATGCCCTAAGCCAAGTGGATCCATCTGTCTTGTATAGGTGATCTGCCCGGGATCTGGCATCCAGCTCCTAAGTGAGCCCACCAAATCATCTCTTCCACGAGCACTTAATGTTTGATCNAATTCATAAGAAATATCGAAATGATCTTCTATCGCCTGTTTTCCCCGCCCCGTNACGAAAACAAATTCTTCTATACCTGCGGCAGCAGCCTCNTCTACCGCATACTGTATGAGCGGCTTATCAACAATAGGCAACATTTCTTTTGGAAGAGCCTTGGTTGCAGGAAGAAATCTTGTGCCCAGGCCACCGACCGGAAAAACAGCTTTGCGAATTTTTTGTGCCATCGAAATCGACAAAAATCTTTATAGTTTCTCAAGTGAGCTCCACTTTTAGACCCCGAACGTGCTAACGGCAACCGCTTAAACGCAAAACCGTCACTCTCCGAGCAAAATTCCTTTGGCCTGTATGACTTTACGACGGATATTCTCAGCCTCCGATGCATCAGGATGACCCGTTTCGATTAATGCCTGTGAAGCGAATTCGATCTCAGTTTTTGAAGCCCCTGGCTGNAGTCCTAAAATCTCATAGGCATCCGACCGCGTCATTCCGCCGTCCCCTTCTNTATTCTCTTCAGCACCATCTGANCNACCNTTAACAATCTTTGATTTAGATCTCCANGCCTGACTGTGCATCCTATCAAGATAGTCTTCTATNATTTTNGCACTTTCGTCNTCTTCTATCACAGCAGCTTCATACAGAGTAACGAGNGCATCAATGCCCAANTCAGAAAGTAACATACCCGCTTTTGGTCCCGCCAGAACCCTTCCATCCATATCACCNGTTTCCGGATTGACATACAACACNACAAATTTTGCACGTTTATCGATATGTTGCCCACTCGCTGGCCCTTTTAACTTGCCGACTTGGCGGTTAAAGGCTNTTAGCCGNCCCAACCAGGGCAGAACACTAAGCAATATGAGCCAAAGAATACCAAACCGACCCGATACTATAGCGATTCCAAGCACTACAATGGCAAAAAATAGGCCAATGTATCGTAGCNCCGAAAACACATCACGTGGCTCGGCATTGACGTACCAACGCGCAAAAAGCAATAANNCTGCTAATAAGGCGGCACCTACGAGTATCCAAATCATGTATCCGCACTCCGTAGNGCCCNTGAACCTTCATCTTGCTCAACACTTTCTGGCAAGCCAATTGCTTCTAACATCATTCTAACCTCCTGGCGCGCTGCAATGTGAGACATATTAAGGCGGATCCCAGCGTCTGGATCACGAAGATCAAGAAGTGTAAGCCCCTTCAGAAATAATTCCCGAAAAATCATGCGCTCGCTGAAGCCCGGCGCTACTCGAAAGCCAATTCTATTGGACAATGTGGTTAACGCATCTGCAACAGCTCGCCTATTTCGNGAATCCAAACTACTCAGCCTATTGCGCGCAACAATCCAATCAATNCTACCGCCATCACGTTGAATGCGCTTTTTGCGATTTTCCCAGACAAANTCAGCATAAGCACTCGGCCTGACAATTTTCATAGTCTCTGGTTCAACCTTTGCTAGAACATCCAGATCAATGAAACTATCATTCATCGGAGTAATCAAAGTATCTGCGTAGCTATGCGCACGCCGGGACAACGTGTCATCTCCCCCCGGAGTATCAACTACGATGAAATCACTTTTTTCACCAAGCCCTCTCAAACATTCGTCAACCGCTGCNTCATCCTCAGCATATGCAATATCACGATTTGAAACGATGCTTGCTTGTAAAACTCTATGTTCGGGGAGAGGCAAACCTATACCTTTTGTTTCAACATGATCGCGACGATTATTTATATAATGNGTTAAAGTTGATTGTGGGGAGTCCAGATCGAGCGAGCCGACAAGGTAACCAGCGTGCAGGAGGCCTGCGATCAGATGCATGCTAGTTGTAGATTTGCCTGTACCTCCTTTGACATTGCCAACTACAATGATTTGGGCAGGTGATTGGTTTTCTGTCATTTGTGCTTTACCAAATATTTGAATTAAATANTTTCAGTCGCCAANGTTTTACCCCGAGTGCTTCCCTTNATTCCCATCAATACATAAGAAAGTCATAAGGCCTCTACAAAAAACAACTCTANACGNTATGATATATGCTTCAGCGATATAAAGACGATATTCAGGTGCCAAAATTTATAAAATACAAATTTGTGATCGGCTTATTGCTCTGTGGTCTCAGTTTGCTCTCCCCAATAGGATGTCAAAGTGATTACGGCAATCCGCCTTCCGGCAAGACTGTTTGGATAGAACCAAATGAAACAAGGCTGATCTTCACTATGCCCGAGCTTAAACAATCACAAATTCGCNTTCGGCGCTACACCTCAGATGACGGAAAGCATATTGAAGAACTTGGTGAGTGGTACCGTTTTGATAAAAGTAGCATCGCTGGTCTCTTACTAAGCCAGTCAGCCGAAGGTCCGCCCTTGAATGACCCCCAAGATCCCATGGANATAGCTGGTCGGTGGGCAGTCTTTCGCGATCAAAAACCAAGTTTCGGATCCTTAAAAAAATCCAATAACATTTTAGGACCAATACTTTGGCGACGTACTGGAATTGGCACGCGCACCTGTGTAGTTTTTTTGCAGCGTTGGTCTTTGGAGAAAAGGTCAACTAGTNCCGCGCCAATAACAAGCTTATCCGGTTACTATTGCAATACGCCGGGGGAGGTATTCTCCCCATCTTTAGCAAAGAAANCTGTAAAATCAATTGGCCTCGGTCAAAAGATTCAACCCACATTGCCCTAGAGTNAGAAAATTACNACCAGAGGACACCAACGTAATGACACTTTTCGACCTTACCGGTAAAACCGCAATTGTAACAGGATCGACCAAAGGTATTGGTCGCGCCACCGCTAATCGACTGGCAGAACATGGTGCGAATGTTGTGATCTCCTCGCGCAAAGCCAGTGCATGCAATCAAGTAGCGGAAGACGTAACCCGGAACTGGGCTAACGNTANTGCTAAAGCTATCCCAATCCCCTGCAACATCTATCNCAAAGAACAATTGAGAGTCTTGGTGGACAAAACCCTAGATACATTTGGCACAATTGATATTTTGGTATGTAATGCTGCAGTCAATCCATATTTTGGACCGTCTGCTGACATATCCGATGAAGCCTTCAACAAAACAATGGAATCAAACGTTCGAAGTAACTTCTGGCTTTGCAACATGGCAATAGCAGAGATGGATAACATCCAAGGAGGCTCTATAACTATCATATCNTCTATAGGTGGTTTGCGAGGCCGTCCGTTGATCGGCGCCTACGGAATTTCAAAAGCTGCTGACATGCAAATTGCACGTAATCTGGCAACAGAGTACGGGCCCAATAATATNCGCGCTAATTGTATCGCGCCAGGACTTATACGTACCGATTTTGCGCGCGCTCTCTGGGAAAATGAGGAAATTCTTTCAGAACGCACAGCTTCTACTCCCCTCAGACGGATAGGTGAGCCTGATGAGGTTGCTGGGGCAGTGGTATTTTTGGCGTCTAACGCAGGAGCATTTGTCACTGGTGAGACAATTGTTATCGACGGGGGGGTGACTGTAGTCTAAAAGAAACAATAAAAATAAAGTACTNTATTNAATATATAATTTNACNAAGAACCTTTGTGTCAATTTTGATNAATTTATTACAATACAATTTTTTATNTATTTTATTCNNCTNAAATAAANAGTTTTATATACTTCAATTATNATTNTTNAATNCATGTATTTCTTTTTCGGTAAAATAAATATGTTCATAATCACGCACTGGCAACGGTGTTTCAATCGTCAGCCCGGAACCTCCTGANGGTGAGTTATGTGCGGAATAGTAGGATTACTCGAGGACACCGGCAAAGGTGAAAAACAAACANTAGAGCAACAAGCGTGCCGAATGGCAGCCACTTTGAGACATCGNGGCCCCAATAGGGGCGGTGTGTGGACTGACAGCAAAANTGGTATCAGTCTTGGTTTTCGCCGCCTTTCAATCCTAGATCTAAGCGAGGCCGCAGATCAGCCAATGACACTTGATGATGGAAGACATGTAATCATTTTCAANGGAGAAATTTATAATTTTAAAGATCTTAAACTTAATTTAGAAACCGAAGGGATTACTTTTCGCAGCCAATCAGACACCGAAGTATTGCTTAGAGCCTGCATGAAATGGGGCATCGAACGCACCGTNAAAAAATGTATTGGTATGTTTGCATTTGCCCTTTGGGATANGGTAGACCGTAGACTTTGGTTGGNGCGAGATCGTCTTGGNATAAAACCNCTTTATTATGGCCACACGGGAAATCGATTTGTTTTCGCTTCGGAGCTGAAACCTTTTTGTGAACTATCAGATTGGAATCGCAAAATCGATAGGGANGCACTNANTCTCTTTTGTCAATTCAATTACGTGCCCGCACCAAAAACGATTTACCAGAATATTTATAAGCTTGAAGCTGGCTGTTATCTTCAGGTTACAGCGGGCAGCCNGCCAAAAATAACCCAATATTGGGACCTTCGTCAGTATTATGAAAACAGATCACTTGATATAAGCGAGCNAGATTTAATTTCAGCAGTAGACGATTCATTAAGAGAAGCAGTTGGTCGACGNNTAGTGTCCGATGTTCCCGTGGGAGCACTATTATCTGGCGGGCTGGATTCCACAGCAATAGTGACAATGATGAGCCAGATACAAGAAAAACGTATCCGCACATTTACAATAGGCTTTGAAGACAATGCATATAATGAGTCGGATCATGCAAAAAAAATCGCACAATATCTCGACACAGATCACACTGAAGTTGTCATGCATCCAAACAAAGCATTAGATCTAATTTCAGATATCCCGAATATTTTTGACGAACCCTTTGGCGATTCATCAGCTCTTCCATCATACCTTGTTTCTGCACTAGCTCAGCGCGATGTAACTGTCGCGCTATCTGGTGATGGTGGCGATGAAGTTTTTTTTGGCTATAACCGTTACAAGACAGCACCAAAGTTTTGGCAAAAGACAAGTTGGATGCCCCATGCACTTCGTCACTTTATTGGCAAGACCATGCAAATTCCCAATGCACGTTTGTGGGACCAGCTAGTAAAGTTGTTACCAGAATCGAAACGGCCCAACACATTTGGCGTTAAAGCCCATAAACTGGGCGCAATTTTGCAGCAAGCTGATGAAAAGGGAGTTTACCAGGCCTTGGTAAGTCATTGGCAAGGGTTACGACCAGTGAAGAATGGTTCACTGCCCCATATTGCTGATTGGCACAATACAGACAAACTGGGTTTTGCTGCAGAGATGGCTCAACAAGATAGTCTAACCTATTTACCAGACGATATATTGACGAAGATTGACCGAGTTAGCATGGCGGTGAGCCTTGAGGTGAGAGTACCTATGCTGGACCATCATTTAGTCGAACTGATGGCACGGGTACCAAGTGATTTGAAACTAAAAAATGGTGTGTCAAAATACATCCTCCGGCAGGTGCTGAGACAATATTTACCCAATGAATTAATGGAACGCCCTAAGATGGGGTTTGCGGTCCCGCTTGATCTTTGGCTAAGGGGTCCGCTTCGCGATTGGGCAGAGGACCTCCTAGATGAACGCCGTCTTAAGAACAGTGGTTTGTTTGAACCGAAAGTTATACGATCTGCTTGGCGGCAGCACTTAGATGGTTTTGGGAATTACCAAGAGGCGCTGTGGGGTGTATTAATGGCGCAAGCGTGGCTTGATAGGTGGACATAACAGTGACCATGCGAAACAAAAAGGTACTGCTGGTTGTGAGCGAGGACTGGTATTTTTGTTCACACCGCCTTGACTTGGGCACAAGCCTTGTTGAAGCCGGTGCTGAAGTAGCCGTTGTAACTCAGGTGGGTAAATGCCAGGAAGTCATTCAGCGTGCCGGGATACGGGTGATCCCATTAAATATTGCGCGTAGTGGACATAATCCGTTTCGGGATTTCATAACTATTTGTCGATTAATCCTAATATATAGACGTGAAAAACCAGACATAATTCATCATGTAGCCCTCAAACCATCGCTATATGGTGCCATTGCGGCTTGGGTCACGCGCATGCCAGCCGTAGTTAATGCATTAGGCGGCATGGGTTTCATTTTCATATCAGAGCGTTTTTTTGCAAGATTAGTGCGCAAAACAACGGGGCGAATGTTTCGTTTTCTCATGAACCGCAAAAATACCCTTACGATTTTACAAAATCACGATGATATATCCCTTTATAAAAATGAGATTGGTGTTGAGGAGACAAACCTTACCCTTATTAAAGGATCTGGCGTAGACCTGAAAAAATTCGATGTAAAACCCGAACCTAACGGCATACCAGTAGCGGTCTGCGTCTCACGGATGCTATGGGATAAAGGCATAGGAGAGTTAGTAGAGGCGGCGCGTATTTTGAGCAAACGGAATATTCCAATCAAAGTTCGATTAGTCGGCCCGACCGACGTAAATCCCTCCGCAATATCCCAACAAGTGCTTGATTCTTGGAAAGCTGAGGGGGTGGTCGACATTGCCGGTCCGCAGACGGATATAGCTTCTGAGTATCACGCAGCTCATATTGGTGTCCTGCCTTCTTATCGTGAGGGTTTGCCAAAATCACTCCTAGAGGCAGCAGCCTGTGGTCGTGCTATCGTCGCAAGCGATGTGCCCGGTTGCAGAGAAGTTTGCCGCCACCAAGTTACGGGACTCCTCCACCCAGCAAAAAATGTAAAGGCGTTAGCCGATGCGTTAACGCAACTTGCAACCAACAAAGTGCTACGTCAAAAATTAGGGCGTCAAGGCCGACTGCTAGCAGAGAGTGAATTCGGGGTTGCCTCCGTAATCACAGACACGATTAGTGTTTATGATCGGCTTTTGCGGTGATTGGAAAGTATCATGATTGCAGAAAGACAACGGCACTATGGGAACTTGGCAATTCATAATTGCTAGCATTGGTTTGACAACATGCATATTCTTGTTGTGTTTACCGTCACCAGAGGGCTGGCCACCGCAAGCGCTGAGTGCACTAGGTCTTGTCTTCTTAGCCGTAGGCCTTTGGTCCACTGAAATCCTTCCACTTCACCTCACCAGTTTTATTATATTTTTTCTTGCACTCATATTTTCGATAGCACCGCCGTCTATAATATTTTCCGGATTTCATTCGGGTGCGGTTTGGTTGGTTTTTGCTGGAATTGTTATTGGCATTGCGGTTGAAAAATCCGGAATTGGAGCGAATATCGCGGAACGGGCCGTTAAGTGGTTTGGCCACTCTTACACTGGACTAGTTCTAGGTATGGGTGTGGCAGGTTTTGGCAGTGCATTTCTAATGCCCTCCGCCATGGGTCGTATTGTCATATTAGCACCCGTTGTAGCTAAAATAGCAGAACGGCTTGGTTATGAGACGAATAGCCGGGCAAGGTCAGGACTCATATTGACTTTTTGTTTCTCCACAGTCTTTCCTGCCATGAGTATTCTACCAGCAACTGTTCCGAATGTAGTGCTTGCAGGTGCCTCAGAAAATATCCACGGGATTACACTTCACTATACGGATTTCATAAACTTACACTTCACGGTGGCGGGATTTGGAAGTTTTATTGTTATTCTCACCCTAACGTTACTTATGTTTCGCAACAAACATCCACAAGTTAAGAAAACTTTCGTAGCACAAACGTCAACAAAGATAACGCCTGGAGGAGTTAGGCTTTTAATAATTCTTTTACTCACCCTGAGTTTTTGGCTCACCGACAAAATCCATGGCATAGCGCCCGCCTGGATAGGCTTAGGCACCTCAATAATCTGTCTAATGCCATTTTTGAAATTGGTTAAAGCCAGCGCACTAGTGCAAGGAGCAAACTATTCTCCATGGTTCTTTGTCGCTGGTATCGTTGGTCTTGGGGCTATCGTAGCTCATACCGGCCTTGCCGAGATATTAGCAGCAGCCTTAATTGAAATAGTAGGTTTCGAAGACAAAACTGATTTATTCAAGTTTAGCGCACTAACCATGATTGGCGGCATACTCTCTTTTGCACTCAATCCCGCCGGTGTCCCTGCTGTACTTGCACCAATGGCTGATAGCATTGCCAAAGCAACTGGCTGGCCGTTAGAAACGGTTTTAATGAGTCAAATAAATAGCTTTTTCATAATAATAGTACCATATCAGGCTGCCCCNATCTTCGCCGGGGTCATTCTTACCAAAGTACCCATTAGATACTGTGCACAGCTTGGAATTATTTTTTCGATTCTTTACGTATTTTGTATAATGCCTATCAACTATTTCTGGTGGANTCATTTGGGGATGTTTTCCTCGTAACGGACATACAAGTTTTTCAAGTGAATTATAATGTTCGTGTTCGTTAGATATTTAAAATATTTCACTTGAAAGCACTTCGCTAGCTTGGCTTCACGAGGTATGCAAGGCCATATTTAGTACTGTGAAGCGGACAGTAGAAGTCTGAATCCTCTTCGAACTTTTTAGTCAAAAACTTGTGAACCGCATTTGTGCATCCGGACCAGTCATAATAATCATCTATCAATATAAGACCACCTGCCACCACTCTATTCCAAAGTATTTCAAAACAAATCATAGTCGATTCAAACCAATCACCATCGAGCCGCAAAACAGAGATACGTCCATCCGAAGGGTAATCAGCCAAAGTGTCATTAAACCAACCTTTATGAACAGTGACATCAACACCTTCGGGTCTGAATTGTTTCAGGTCTTTCAAAAATTTCTCATAACTTGCAGTGTTACCATCAAACCATAACTCGTCGTTCTTTTGCTTCTCTAAAGCGTCTGCTCCATCCATAGCCGTAGCCATCGGCAATCCTTGAAAACTATCGAAAAGATGAAACCCGGTCACACCGTAGCGTTTGAGGCTACGCATCATTGCAAAAGATATACCTCCTCGCCATACTCCACATTCTACATAATCGCCTACGATTTTTGCTTTCCGCATGTGGCGTTCCGCAATTAATAAATTATCCTCGAAACGTCCATAAGTTCCAATCATCGTGCATGATCGAACTCGCCGGTAAAGTGCGTAATTTTTTGGCCTATTAAAATATCGGTTAAAAAATGTTGTCATGGTAGGAATGGTCTAATAGAAATTGCGTGATAGGAACAGCACCTTTACCTTATCGTTGGAACATTATCCCCTAGTGGGGAAAGACGGAACAGAGCGTAATGCAGGTATATTACTCGAACCGTTTGATTTTGGTATTCCCTTATTAATCTCACACATAGACTTACTCTCAACGCTCTTCTCACATTCACTACCGAGCCCATCCAACACAACTGACAGGTCCTCTATCTCATCAGCAATAAGGTGGGTCACATTACCGTCATTTTGAATTTTCCCACTAACCTTCATTAACCGCGCGCTTAAGATTTGGCGGCGAAAGTATTCATATTTTTCAGGCCAAACAATTATGTTTGCAATACCAGTTTCATCCTCTAACGTTAAAAAACAGACTCCCCTAGCGCTAGAGGGCCTTTGACGACAGAGTACTAGTCCGGCGACAGAATGCCGAGCCCCAGATTCTAACGATAATAGTCTGTTAGCACTTACCACTTCGCTCAACTGCGGTTTAAGCAATTCTAACGGATGACATTTTAACGTTAAACGCAGCGTGTCGTAATCCTCCACCACTTCTACACCAAGTGGCATCGCTGGCAACTTTATTGGAGAGCTTTCATTAGTCTCCTCTTCTATCATAGCATTAGAAAATAATGGTGGNGGCTGTTCTCCAAGTCCCACCACCGACCACATCGCATCACGACGTCCAAGCCCAACCGAATTGAAGACATCGGCCCGCGCCAACCTTCGCAGAACTGCTGGTCTGAGACCAGATCGTCGCCACACCGAAGGTACATCAAGATAACCATTGCCGCGCATAGCAATCAACCGTATCGCATCTTCTTCTCGAAAACCTTTAATTTGACGAAACCCAAGTCGAATAGCAATACCAGCATCGCAAGATTCTAATATATTGTCCCAGTCTGAATGATTAATATCCGGCTGCAGTACGCCTATTCCATGCTCCTTAACATCTCTCACAATTTGTGCTGGCGCATAAAACCCCATCGGTTGGCTATTAAGTAAGGCAGTCGCAAAAATGGCTGGGTAATGACACTTCAACCAAGCTGAGACATAGACCAGAAGAGCAAAACTCGCTGCATGACTTTCGGGGAAGCCATAACTCCCAAACCCTTCGATCTGCTGAAAACAGCTCTCGGCAAAATCTAAGTCATAGCCATTAGTAAGCATACCAGAGATAAATTTGCTGCGAAAAGCATGGATATTATCCATGTGACGGAAAGTCGCCATAGCGCGACGTAGTGCGTCAGCCTCGTTAGGACTGAAACCGGCACCAGTAATAGCAATTTTCATTACCTGCTCCTGAAATAGAGGAACACCAAGAGTCTTTTCCAATACATCACGGAGCTCTTCGGAAGGGAAACTTACTTCTTCCTCACCATTCCGTCGCCTAAGATAAGGATGGACCATGTCCCCTTGAATTGGTCCTGGTCGCACTATCGCTACTTCAATTACCAAATCGTAAAATGAACGCGGCTTCATTCGTGGTAAAAATGCTATCTGCGCTCGACTTTCGACCTGAAATACACCTATTGAGTCGGCTGCACATAGCATATCGTAGACAGCCGGATCTTCTGTGGGGATAGATGCCAAATCAAAATCAACCGCATAATAGCTTTTTAACAAATCGAATGCCTTTCTAATACAGGTCAGTATCCCGAGAGATAGTACATCTATTTTTAATATACCAAGAGCATCAAGATCATCCTTATTCCAGCCGATCACTGTGCGCCCTTCCATAGCCGCATTTTCGAGTGGCACTATTTCGGAAAGTAATCCACGGCTAATCACAAAACCACCAACNTGCTGTGACAGGTGGCGAGGGAATCCTAGTAATTCTGATGCTAAGCGTAACGTCAAACGAAGACGCCGATCTTCAGGATTAAGACCAACTTCCTGAAGCCGNTCTAAGTCAATATCACTGCGTAATAAGCTTAAAGACTGTTCTAATAGGGCATCGATAATATCTTGGGATAGCCCTAATGCCTTACCCACCTCGCGAATCGCGCTACGATTTTTATAAGTTACGACTACGGCTGTCATTGCAGCTCGTTCGCGGCCATACTTTTCATAAATATACTGGATTACCTCTTCTCGTCGCTCATGCTCGAAGTCAACATCAATATCTGGCGGTTCATCACGCTCGGAAGAAACAAATCGCTCAAATAAAATGTCGCTTTGCGATGGATCCACTGAGGTTATGCCGAGACAAAAACAAACAGCTGAATTAGCGGCGGAACCGCGACCTTGACAGAGAATACCTTTGCTTCGTGCGAAACTAACTAAGTCATAGACAGTAAGAAAGTAAGGTGCATAACCGAGTTCACCAATCAGCGTTAATTCATGAGAAATTTGATTTTTAACTTTTTCTGAAATCCCATTTGGGTAACGCTTTTTAGACCCTATATCTGTCAACTGTTCCAGTTCTACTTGGGGGCTTCTACCACTTGACGTGACCTCACTAGGATATTCATAGGTGAGTTCATCAAGTGAAAAGTGACAGCGTTCGGCAATTTCTACTGTGCGCATAAGCGCACCTGGATAATGCGAAAACAGTTGCCCCATCTCTTCTCTAGATTTTATTCGTCGTTCGCCATTGCGCGAAATCCAATAACCAGCTGTATCAACGGTAACATTCTTACGAATGCACGTCAGGATATCTAACAAAGGACGGCGAGACTCTCGATGCATTAGAACATCATTAGTAGCAACCATTGGTACACCCGTACGTGCTGCAACTTTGGACAGCCAATCCAAATGTGCNTCATCGTCGCCGCGAAGCGAGTGGCTAGCTGCAAGATATACAAATCCGGGAACAGCTGCATTTAATGCGGNTAGCTCTACCTCAAATTCAATATTGCAACCTCGAGGAGGTATGGAGACCAAAACCATGCCAGTGGCATATTTTAATATATCTTCACGGTAAAGTTCACATTCACCCTTCGGCGAGCGACGGCGGCCTAACGTAATTAGTTTCGATAGTCGTCCGTATGCTGGACGGCTTTCGGGGTACGCAAGCATGCTAGCGCCATCCTTAAGGTCTATCCTAGAACCAACCAGCAGAGGAATCCCTACTTTTTTTGCCTCAATATGTGCACGCACTAAGCCCGAGAGGCTATTACGATCAGCAATACCGATTGCTCTGTAACCAAACGCGGCAGCCTGTGTTACCAGCTCTTCTGGATGTGAGGCAGCACGCATAAAACTAAAATTAGAAGTCACCTGAATCTCAGCGTAGTCGGGGGCATCTATATACATTTCAGGCAAAAAATCCATGTAAATACCAACGCAATGAATTACACCGTTTATCTCTTCTACCTTCACAAAATAACCAAAATCGACGCCCTTGCTCATCTTCTACGCGCCAATAATCTCTAAGCCCTCTAGCCCAATCTCTGTCACAACGCCACCATTCGGGGGCTATTCGTTCTGGCCCTTCTGTCGCGCGCACACTGTACTTGTTCTGACGCCAACGAAATACTTTGGGTGGCTGATAATGCGCAATACTAGTAATACTCTCGACGGATTCTGGTTGATCTAAAAGAACAAGAGGTCGGATCTGCGTCTCAGGCCAAGACCCGTGCATTTTGCTTTCTGAAACTGAAACCTGCCTCACAGCATGATCTGGCAAATGACTAGCTCTTGGCACCAATCTCGTCACATGCTCGAAATTGAGCCGGCTGCCTAGCCTATCGAGCAAAGGTGCGAGAGGAACTATTTCTTCATCCCTCTCGTCGAACAAGACATTAANCTGAGATTCTGTTAGAGATTCAACAACCGGTGCAGAAAGGATCATAGTCTCGATTCCAAAGCCAGAGTCTATTTTACTGAGTGGCTCAGCAAAAAGTTTGGCTATACATTTGGCTTCTCTAANCGGTCTTACCGTCCCAACGTGAAGNGTTTTAGTGGCTCCCTCAACTAAGAATAAATCAAGANTTAATTGCCGCACACCCTGGCTAGCANATTCTAAAGCTGAACAAATATCTTCCAACAACTGAAGTAGGCAGGATTCAATATTATCTTTTCGGCTGACCGGCTCGAGAAAAGAGCATTCGGCACGATATCTAGGTAGTGGGCGACGAGGTGATATGGGCTCTGGCATNCGTCCAAGTGCTTGATCCAGCCGCTCGCCAATTACCCTGCCAAACCGCTTCGCCAGAGCAGCACGCGGTAGAGCATAAAGATCACCAATACTCCTAATGCCGAGACGNATAAGTTCGACTGACTTCATATTACCAATGCGTAGCGCAATCACGGGTAAGNAGGCCAATGCCGATCGCTGTGCACCNGGGGCAATCAACTTTTCTTCGCCCCCATGGTGGGCTATAGCCCAAGCAGCCCCNGGTGTATCAGCAATACTNAAACGCGAAGNGAAACCAAAATTGGTTAAATGCATAATTAGATCTNTTATCAGAGCCTNCTCGCCGCCTAACAAATGTGCGCAGCCGCTGATATCAAGCCATAAACCGTCACGGNCACAGANCGCGACCCACGGAGTATAACGAGTAGCCCAGTTCGCTATTCTTTCGAGCATATTAATATCTGCACGTGGGTCTGCCGGCACTATTTTCAAATTNGGCTCTAATGCCCTCGCATCAGCAAGAGACATTCGAGGAGTAACACCACAAGCCAAAGCATCATGACTAGCAGCAGAAACAAAGCAAACACCGTTAATGTACTCCGTAAGAACTATTGGTACTGGCAATGATTNTTTAGTTTTTGAGGCATNCTTTGTTTGACGATGCCAACGTTCCACACTTAGCATCGGAAACCAAAGCGAGAGTATTCGTCGCATTGTCCCACTCCACATCCCAAGATCTTTTTTTTGCTACACTCCGACAACGNCAAAGTGANAAACCCCAGTGCGTTTTATTATTCATTGTCCCATTTTTAAGGGTTGGTAGAGAGTTTACNCGCCAGCGCGTTGTCACCGCACTCGGAGCTACAATCTCTTNAGACAATCCATCGTGCAAAATAAGTCCAATCGTACAACCAGCCTCGGCTGCCAGTTGTAACCGTCGACTGGCGGTTAACGAAACCGACTTCGACAAATNACCGACTACTAACCCAATGGATTTTTCCCTAAGCCCCTCCTCCATTGCCCAAAGAATTTCATCTGTTCCTCGGCAACGTGCCATTANAAGGAGATCCATTTTGACCCCGAATACCACTAATCCAGGGCCGTACAGCATTTTCGAAGAGTCGCCTTCGACACACCAAAGAATAGGCTGATTACTGCGGCAAGCTTGACCGGCTAAAAATGCTGCAAATCCATTGCCGGAACTGCCAGTCACCTCGTGCACTGCTGATGAAGCTATTCCGCCCTCAGGCAGTGTAGAATCTATTGCTTTCAGACCTAAAGTTAAAGACTCAGNACGTCGCTTTTTTGGCCGCTCAATCTTATGGATCCGCGCTTTCAGTGCACGCAAATCTTTTTCCCTAAATACTTTCAAGTTCTTTTCCATAGACGATCAGAATAAGAACAAAACATGAACATTGTCAAGTGCATGCTAAAAANAAAAGGAAAAATATCCGCCTAATATTTGTGAACCTGAAAATGCTAGATACAGGATAATTCTTNCTACCTAGCACCACTCAAATTTAAACTGCGACGAATGCCAAAACTGCACGATATACAATAATATTCAACGATCATGATTCTAGATTGTGATTACAGCTAAATACGTCGCTTACTTTGTTGCTTTCAATTGACAGAAAGAAACATCTGCACATTCCGCATAAAGCTTTAATAATTAATCGTTGTAAAATAAACCAACCCTACTCAAAAAATGGCAGTATTATATTCGCAAATCATCGATTACGTTCTTNCGTGACCTAGTGACGCAACGNGATGATCATATATCTGATAATTTTTCATAAGAGTCGGTTCATGCCCTTATCCACCAAAGACTACGAGCACCTAAAAGAACTACAATCAGGCCATATAAGCGATGCAATGGAAGGTATGGCTTTGCCACGCACCGTACTTCATGGCTACACATATCTTGGTCCCACAGGAACACGGATGGCCGGCACCGCATTCACTGTTCAACAAATACCAAAACATGTTTCTGCAAATCATACCGATGCCTTAGTGACCCACGCANAGGTATCTAGAGAGCTTGCAAGCGAAGGAGAGATTATACTAATTGATGCTGCGGGGCGTACAGATACTGGCACGTGGGGAGAGAACCATTGTAACCGGGCAAAGCCACGCGGCGTTTCTGGCGTGGTAATAAATGGAGCAACCCGGGATGCAGACGAAATCAAATTACTTAATTTTCCAGTCTTCTGTAAGGGCTTTTCTCCAATAAAGAGCCAATGGGACCTCGAAACATTATCGCATAATCAACCAATTAATCTTGATGGCGTTCAAATCCGCCCCGGTGATATTGTGTTTGGGGACACCACCGGTATTTTAGTGATCCCACCTGAGATGAAAGACCCAATCATTTCTGCTGCATTGAAAATAAGAGACACAGAAGCGCAATGGACGAATAGCTCTGAGATTTAGCACCGTTTCTCAAGATCTGAGAGTATCGCCGTAACTTTTTAANACCGCATATTTTANGTTGGNCGATCACCTTCAATTGTTACNCGGTGCATACGCCGTTTGTAACCTGCATAATCAAATAATGCATTATGAAGAACACAACGATTATCCCAAATTACTAATGTATCTGGTTCCCAAACGACACGGCAGGTAAACACATCACTGGCCTGATGCTCATAAAGACGCGCCAGCAGTGNNTCGGCAGCTTTTTCTTCCATTCCCTTAATGGTTGTTGTGTGGAGAGAACTCACAAATAGTGATTTGCGGCTCGTCTCAGGATGCGTGCGGATAATTGGATGGTAGTTTTCCAANCTCATGTTTTTCTTGTTCCCAGCCTGTTTTATTTGACCATATATTTGAGAACGATCCGCCGGCTTTGCGTAGCGCTTATTTGCAGAGTGGACCGCTTGCTGCCCATCCAAAAAANTTTGGATCTTTNTGTCTAATGCGTCATACGCCAANTACATATTGGAAAAAATAGTATCACCCCCGACAGGCGGCAGTTCTTTCGCATACAAAACAGAGCCCAGTGATGGAATCTCTAGATACGGAGTATCGGTGTGCCAACCACCACCAAAGTTAACACCATCCTCCGGTCGAGTNATCACTTCGAGAACCTCTGGACAACATTCGAGGCCTTTGAGGAATGGATATGGGACAACCGATCCAAAATACCGTGCAAATCTAACTTGTTGCTTTGGCGTTAGAATTTGGTTTCGGAATACTANTACCGATCGGTCTAAAAACATTTGATGAATTTCTTGCACAATGTTTGGAACCAATGAATTGGCAAGATCAATGCCAAAAATTTCAGCCCCAAGCGCCGGCGCAATATCTTTAGAATGTATCACATTCGATCTCCCTCTACTGCACAGNATAGCNTNCAATATTAAAAGGTTTAAGCTCCAGGTACAGTNGGCTGACATNAGAGCAAANACCCGTTAGNGTTTAGTGTAGGAAAGCTATTGGTACAGAATTNTCCTCAGGACGAATAGCTTANCATCAACGTTACTATNATCGCGGANTAANTCTAGACGAAGAACCTGATTACAAAGGTAATTAACNTTTGCATCAAATGATANCTCACTCCAAGCCANCCCGAGNTTTGGNATGGTAAGATGCNTATCAGATCAGACTGACTATATAANCTAAATAACCAATNAAGCCTTTTATATGGATACACTGCCTACCCCAATTACTTACATGGCAGTNAATCAATCTTTCGAATTTNTTGAGGATAGCAGATATGTGTCCCAATCAGAAATCAACTAANATAATCGCATCACTTCTTCTGTTTTTTTGCCTGATGTGCAGTATGCCGGTGTACCCTAAAAATACTCTCGTAATCGGCGTGACCCAGTTTCCCAATAACTTCAATCCGCTGATTAATAGCATGATGGCCAAGTCCTACATACTCGCTTTNGCACGTAAGCGCATNACACTCTATGATGCAAACTGGAACTTGGTCTGTGTGCTTTGCGATNTGTTNCCAANCATACAAAATGGGNTGGCAGTATTTAGNAAAAATTCTTATGGCAACAACGTNGTCTCAGTNACTTTCAGACTCGATAAACNTGCTGTCTGGGGAGACGGGACACCTATCACGACGAAAGATGTACTCTTNACCTGGAAAGTTGGAAAACACAGACTCACCGGGGTATCTGATTATGAGCTCTTTAGGCGAATAAGCGACATAGATATTCTTGATAGCCACAGTTTCACNTTACACCTAGACCAGCGGACTTGTGACTTCGCGAATTTAGATAACTTTCAATTGCTACCAGCACATATAGAGTCGNAAAACTTTTCCAGACCTGCAGAGTACCGCAATANAAGTGCCTACGAAACAGAGACTACCAATCCTGGGCTTTGGTTCGGACCATATGTTATTACCAAAGTAGTACCTGGCAGCCACGTAATTTTCGAACGAAATAAATTTTGGTGGGGCCGNAAGCCANATTTTAAGCGTATAACTGTATTAGCAATCGANAACACGGCATCAATTACTGCAAATCTACTNGCNGGTGGTATAGACATGATCGCTGGNGANATTGGCCTGACCATCGATCAAGCTCTTGCCTTTCAGAAACGCTATGGCGAGANNTTTGAGTTTTTATTTAAGCCCAGCTTAATTTACGAACACATCGACTTTAATNTTGATAACCCGATTTTAAAGGACCGTAGAGTTCGACAGGCNCTTATATATTCTNTCGACCGCAATGCTATTTCAAGTCAACTCTTTAAAGGCCATCAACCTGTCGCACATTCGAATATCAATCCACTGGACGCGTNCTACTATCAAGACGTTCCAAAATATGCTTTCAATCCACAGAAAGCACGCGAACTCCTTNATGAGGCAGGGTGGTCGACAAATAAGGANGGCCTTCGTTATAATCATAAAGGCGAAGCATTACGCCTAGAATTAATGACCACCTCGGGCGACAAAACTCGCGAACTTATNCAGCAAGTTNTGCAAAGCCAATGGNGNCATGTGGGAGTTGNNATACGCATTAAAAATCAACCTCCCCGTGTCTATTTCGGCAATACTATTAACCAAAGAAAGTTCAAATCACTTGCAATGTACGCATGGCTGTCAGCCCCAAATAGCTTACCACGCTCACAGCTTCATTCTGCGATGATACCTTCAAAAACCAATGGNTGGTCAGGGCAAAATTTTCCTGGATTTANAGACNCACGGATGGANAANGTCTTGGATGAAGCGGAAAAAAAATGCGGNCAACCTGCCCAGCNAAGGCTAAGAAAAAGGCTTCAAAAGCTCTANTCCGAGGAATTNCCTGCATTGCCCCTCTATTTTCGTGCTACCAGTCACATTATTCCAAAGTGGCTGNACGGNATAAGACCAACAGGCCACCAGTATTCNACAGCNAACTGGGTCGAGCATTGGGGAATCAAAGAATAATTATGCTGAACTTTGTTGTAGGCCGGGTAATCGAGAGTGCGGTTGTAGTTTTAATTNTATCTTTTGTGATATATTGCTTAATCGGTTTGATGCCAGGTGACCCAATCGATTTAATGATCGCTTCGAACCCGGATTTGACTTCCAAAGATACCATTCGCTTAAAAAAACTCTACGGACTTGATCAACCTATAGTTTCTCGCTATTGGAATTGGGCACAATCTGCANTTTATGGTGATTTTGGATATTCCCGTGTNTATGCGCAGCCTGTAATGGATATTCTCTGGCCGCGCATAGGGAATACAGTATTACTNATGGGTTTGAGTTTATTTTTTGCGATAGCAATAGCAATACCACTTGGCATTTTTGCTGCAATNAGACCAAACACGAANACCGATTACCTCATAAACCTCTTATGCTTCGCAGGNATTTCAATCCCNCCATTNTGGCTNGCACTTNTNGTTATAATTTTTTTCTCAGTAACACTATCGTGGTTCCCTGCCGGTGGGATGGAAACCGTTGGCANAGGGGACCTTTGGGACCGNATATCCTATATNGTTTTGCCTCTTATTGTGCTGACATTACATACCGCAGGCGGTCTTACANGGTTCATGCGGGCAAATATGCTTCAGACCCTTCGCCAGGACTATATTCGTACAGCTCGCGCCAANGGGGCTAATGATTACAAAGTTATTTATAACCATGCGTTTCGCAACTCCATANTACCAATTATAACCATGATTGGGATTAGCCTTGGCGGNGTTTTTTCAGGTGCCTTAATCACAGAGACGATGTTTTCGTGGTTGGGTGTAGGAAAGACAATATTTGATGCCATACTTGGGAATGATTTTAANTTGGCTTTAGTGGGTCTCCTTTTCGCAACATTAATGACCCTNNCAGGNAGTTTCATCGCCGATATATGCCAAATANCNNTGGACCCACGTGTAANTTTTGCATCGCAGNATAAAAGNTAATGCTTACTACGACGCACAGCACTAGAAAATANCATATGTTTGAACGGCTACTTCGACATAAACTAGCTGTNNTTTCTGCAGTCGTATTGATAGCACTTANTNTGTTATCATATTGCGCTCCACTAATTGAACGTGTACTTGNAGTCGATCACGCTAATGTCAATCTGTATAATCGATTTGCGGGCCCGTCACTCACAAATCTTTTNGGCACTGACGAACTCGGTCGCGACCTTTTTNTTCGTTTGCTGTATGGGGGACGAGTTTCACTCTCCATTGCAATAACGGCTGCGATAATAGCTTCAGTTTTTGGAACCCTTGTAGGCCTCACTGCCGGTTACTACGGCGGTTGGCTCGACCGTTTTTTGATGCGTTTTAATGATGCGTTCATGGCACTGCCACTATTACCGCTTCTCATTGTTCTAGCTGCTGTAGATCTTGAGAAGGTTGGTGTTCCTAGGACCATTGCTGAATCCGACGATATCAGCTTATATCGGATAATAATTATAGTTTCTATGGTTAGCTGGAATACGGTTGCCCGGCTGGTTCGTGCTGAAACGCTAGCTCTTCGAGAAAGTGATTTTGTCCGNGCAGCACAGAGTTTAGGGGCATCTTCGACTGCTATTATAGTTCGCCATATACTACCAAATTCCTCTTCACCTATTATTGTGGCAACTACACTATCCGTGGGTTACATCATTCTTTTTGAATCGGTTCTGAGTTTTCTTGGCCTTGGCGTCCAAGCACCTGTGACAAGTTGGGGAAATATGCTGAGCAATGCACAAGAATTAATGTGGTCTGCGCCNTATCTTGCAATNTTNCCAGGGTTGATGATTTTCGTAACAGTGATTGCATGTAACTTTTTTGGAGATGGATTGCAGGATGCCATGGANCCACGGACAACATAGCAAGCACTTGCTAAGCTCTCAGTAACAGNCCATTTCCCAAAATCGCAGCGGCATTTATTTCCAAGATATTGAAACGAAATTCTCTNGGTCGTTGAATCCTTCTTNACTTACNAAAATTTCTTTTCAGTCTTGGAAGGGTTGTTTTTATCCCGCTTAATATATAACGTAGGGNANTCCATTGGTTTTTTTTGGTTAANAACTTACATGACTGACATCACAGGATTNAGNGGNAATGACGCGTTGGATGTGGCTCACACCGGCANAAACAAGCGTGAAACAGATGNGCAGNGTAACGCCACTAATCAANCCAAACGTTCGACCGAANTNCAAAACCAGGAAAATNTTNCNACNNCGGGTCAGAGTGAAAGGCTCGAACCGGATGCACGCACAACAAATCAAGTGGAAACAGCNCAAAGTCGTGAGNTTGGCAATGATAATAAGAGCCAGACTGAGGCAAGCCGTACGCTTGGCAAAATGGTTGANGTGTTCGCNTAACACTCAATATTTCCGCATTAANNNTAATTANTTTTTTAAAAAAACATTTTCTTCCAGGAATNCTAGNAGCCTNNAACCGTTAAGANNTTATCTTATTCTTAGCTCTGTTAATGCGCGNNTTTTCANCNGTTTGNATTACNATGCTCAGCAATGGCGGTACAATAGCAAGCGTAAGTATAGCCGAAAAAGACAGCCCNCCAACAACCACCGAACCCAATCCACGATAAATTTCGGATCCTGCNCCCGGAAATAAAACAAGCGGTAACATGCCAAAAACGCTGGTGAGGGTTGACATAAAGATAGGACGAATTCTATTGCGGGTGGCCTCCATAACCGCCTCTTGGCATTCCATTTTTTCTTCGCGGTAATGATGCAAAGCCTGATGAACAATTAAGATTGCATTGTTCACAACTATGCCAATGAGAATGACAAACCCAAGAATTGTCAGCATATCTAGCCGCTGCTCGCTATCAAATAGACGTAAAATAGTAAGTCCTAAAACACCTCCGGCAGCAGCAAGCGGAACAGAAAAAACAATAATTAATGGATATACGAAACTTTCGAATAGCACCGCCATTAAAAGGAATACAATGGCTAGTGCTAAAATTAAGTCCCACTTTAATTCGGCGGCAGTGGCATCTAATTCTTTAGCTGTCCCCGTAAGCTGGAAACGGATTCCCGGAGGCAGCCCTTCACTTGTGACTTGAGTAAGCACTTTGTCACGTACGATATTTATTGCATCCCCTAGGGCAATATCATTGTCTGGTCGAACACGTACTGTAATAGCGCGTTGGCGTTCACGATGCCATATAGCGGTGGGGCCAGTAGTAACGTGAACCTTTGCTAAAGATGACACCGGTATAATTTTTCCAGAACTTACAACGACTGGAAGATTTTGTATCGCTTGAGTGGTGCCAACATCGGTTTCGGGGCCCATTAGTATTAAATCGATTATTTTGCCACCAACATTAATCTCCGCGATCCTAACGCCATCATTAAAAGCATCAACAGACAGCGCTAGATCTTTCGTAGATACACCGTTGTCAGCAAGGCGAATCGGATCGGGCAAGACACGGATTTCCGGCTCTCCCACCTCAATGCGCGGCCGTGCACGAACTTGCGAGTTCGGCAGATGTTCTTCTATCACTTCTGAAATACGCTGGGCTACCTGTGAGATATCCTCAAGCACGGGACCTTTTACATCAATGTTGATACTGCGTGTACCACCAGCTCTACGGCCGAAGATTGAGGACTGCCGAAATGTACTTTGCGTCCCAGGCTCGTCTTTCACAGAATCACGGAGTAATGGCACCATTTCTCGTGCACGCCCTGGATCCATTCCTCTAGCACCAACAATTGTACGTTGCCGGAATGCCAAAAAGAAAAAATATTTCAATTTGGGAGGGCCCTCAACATCAGCATGAGGCCCAGAAATTGAGGCAAGATTAGGTTTTATTTTTTCTTCCATACGAGTTGCCATCTCAGTGACACTTTTGAGATTGTAACCAGCTGGCGAATAAATATAACCAATCACTAAATTTTGATTTCCCTCGGGTAAATATTCCAAAGACGGCAACAGTATCCAAGCAAAAAAAGCGCAAAAACCAGTCACCCCGGCAACCACGCCGAAAGCGCGGCGGCGGCTTTCAGTTATTTTGTCTGTCAACTTTAAAACCTCAGCCACAAACCAACGTCCAAAGGGATCGATTAATGGAATTGTATACCTGCTGCCTTTGCTAGTACCATCATGGGCTAGCAAACGGCTGGAGAGTGAGGGTATCAGAGTGATCGAAACTATGAGCGATAATGTCACCGCGACTGAAATTGCAACTGCGATGTCACGAAAAATCTGGCCTGCTGTACGCTCCATNAATAAAAGTGGAATAAACACGGCGACAGTAGTAACAACAGAAACCATAATTGCCCCCCACACCTGTTTCGCCCCAACAAGGGCTGCAACAGAAGCNGGCTCGCCACGCTGACGTAATCTGTAAATATTTTCAAGAACGACTATCGCGGCATCAACCACCATGCCGACTGAAAAAGCAATGCCNGCCAAAGAAACAACATTGATNGAGCGACCAAGTATCGCCATGGCCACAAAAGCGGAAACCACCGAAACCGGTATAGCGATCCCTATAACNAGGGTAGCTCTTCCTGATCGCAAAAAAAGAAATAAAATGCCTACAGCAAATATACCCCCAATCCATATATTCTGCACAACAAGATTAATCGCAGAGTCAATGTAAACGGTTTCATCATATAATTGCCGAAANTTNAATCCTTCCTGCTTGGCCGCNTCTTCNGCAATCTCTTTGACAGCTTTCCGNATTCCCTTCATCGTTTCTACAATATTAGAACCAGACTCNCGTGTGGCAAACATTGCGATAGCCGGCTCCCCATTGGTACGTATCCGATGGATGGGGCTAGAGTATCCAAACTTNATATCTGCAACATCAGAGACTNGTACCCTTGCAGTTCGGCCAGTTTGTTTATCNTGCGCAGCACGAAGCACAACACTACCCACTTTTTCAGAACTACGAAATTCTCCATCTGTGCGAACTACATAACGCCGTTTTCCCTCCTGCACATCACCAGCTGTAACGGAGATGTTAGCAAGTCGAAGCTTGGTGAGTATTNCAGGCACAGTAAGNCCATATTGCGCCATNTTCTCAGGCTGTATGATTACCCTCATTTCTAGTGTGCCACCACCACGCACCCCAACAGTCCCAACACCAGGAACGCGTTCGAGACGGTCGCGAATTACATCTTCGGCATAGTCCCCAAAATGGTGTATCGGAGTTGTATTTCCTTCCATGCGAGACATGTGAAACCAGGCAATCCTGTCATCATCCTCTCCCGACCGACGCAANTTTGGCTCNNGCGCCTCATCGGGATAGTCACGCACTCTATCGAGACGATTGGATACAAGCAGNAAANCCTTGTCCATNTCGGTTCCAATCTCAAACTCCAACTCAATCCTGCCGCGGGATGTCTCTGCCCTACTTGTNATACGNCTTAATCCGGATAGACCTGNCAGCGTTTCTTCTTGCTCGTTGATGATCTCACGCTCCACTTCGGCNGGCGCCGCGCCAGGCCATTGTGTCACTATTGTTATAACGGGCTTAGTTATNTCTGGTGANAGCTGTATNGGNATCGAACTCAAAGAAGCAACACCAAAAAGAACAACCATAATTACTGCTGCAATCACGGCCATNGGGCGACGAATAGCCAATTGGATGATGTCCATCGACNCCCTCCCGTTATTNNTCTACTATTTTTATTTTCTTNCCGGGCTNGAGCTTTTCATTNCCCCTTGTGGCTACAATTTCACCATCCTTAAGCCCGGAGATGATGACGAACCGATCGGCAACCGCTTGGCCCAAGTTTATATTGCGACGCCAAGCTTTCCCANCTTTNATGACATAAACAAAATATGACTGACCGCTNACGATAATAGCGTCCTTGTGAACAGTCGTCATATCCTTTGATTGCGCAATAGGAANNTCGATNGTAACAGANTGATTTGCTGCTAGTGGCTCATTAGTAATTTTATCAGTGATATATGGAACTAACCGAACTGACCGCGTACGGGTTGAAGGATCTTCTTCTGGCACTATTGCTCTGACTACCGCTTCGCTAAGCAATCCATTACCGAAGCGAATTGTCACTTTAGTGCCTGGAACGATACCTTTAAGCCGGGACTGAGGAACATTCACTTCAACCTCAAGGTCAGAGTCATTTACCAAAGTTACCACTGCGTCGCCAACACGAACGAAGTTTCCGAGTGAAATATGGCGTTCAGCCACAACACCGCTATAAGGCGCTCGGATATTAGCATAGTTCAAGTCAATTTCTGCCATTCGAAGATTAGCTTTGGCACTAGAAACGGCAGCTTCCTTTTCCGCTACTTCACTTTCAAACTTCGCATATTCGTTGCGTTTATCAATCAAACGTGCTCTCGAGAAAGCTGCGGACCCCCTAAGCTTTTTGTTACGCCGCAATTCCTCACCTATCAATTTTAACTGTGCGTGGGCAGCTTTAAGCGAGCCAACTGCCTCCTTCAGTCTAGCTGCGTTAATCGATTTGGCTGTATCTAGGCGGCTAACATCGAGTTTAGCAAGCACATCCTGGGCTTTAACCCGCGTACCAACATCTACAAACACTTCTGCAACTGTACCTCTCACCCGAGCAGCGACAGCACCATGCTGAAGAGCAACGAACCTGCCGATAACCGGAGCCGTCTCGGTAACCCTGCTCTTCGCAACCGTTTCAACAAATATTCTCGCACGCGTATCTTTTTTTTCACTCGCTAAAATTGTTTCTCCGGGCACAGCATTCAAAATGCCAAAAGCCACGAAGACGATTAAAAGAAATGTTTTATTGAGTCGCAACATGTTCCGCGCAATCTTACATCTTCAGCTTTAGGGCTTTCAGGCGTATTATCTACCAACCATATATTAATGTTAGTGATATTTTTATATGGTTTTAACTTAGGCCATTATATTTATATGACTACTATTTTATATTCTCATGATGCTTGTTTTGGTCATAATCCGCATGTTGGTCATCCGGAGTGCCCTGAGAGACTGAGTGCAATATTATCGGCACTTGATGCGCCAAATTTCAAAAATCTTAAAAATTGCCAACCACCGCTAGCAACAGTTGAACAAATTGTTCGAGTTCACGACTATTCTTATGTCACGTGGGCGCTTGCGGAAATGAAGGAAAGGGGTAACGTCATTTTTGACAACGATACTTGCACAAGTGTCGGCTCGTACGAAGCCGCATTACGAGCCGCCGGCTCTGTCTGTGCTGCGATCGATTCAATTATGGCAGAGAAAGCAAAAAATGCATTTTGCGCTATCCGTCCCCCAGGACACCACGCAGAGCATTCTCATGCTATGGGTTTTTGTTTTTTTAATAATGTGGCAGTGGGAGCAGCACATGCTCGCTGTGTTCACGGTTTAGAACGTGTTGCAGTAATTGACTTCGACGTGCACCACGGTAACGGAACACAAACTGCATTTTGGAATGATCCCAATTTATTTTTTGGCTCAACCCATCAATCGCCATTATACCCAGGTACCGGAAATAAAAACGAACGGGGAGTGGCCGGTAACATCATAAATGTTCCACTTAAGCCATGTGCAGGTTCTGAAGAATTCCGTAATGCAATGGACAACATTGTATTCCCAGCACTGCGTGAATTTTCACCAGACTTTTTACTCATTTCTGCTGGTTTTGATGCACATTCAGATGATCCCTTAGCTTCACTTAACTTTATAGATGATGATTACTATTGGGTTACTAATCAGCTTTGTGCCATCGCCGCTGATTATTGCCGATGTCGTTTGGTGTCGACGCTTGAAGGAGGTTACCATCTTGAGTCGCTAGGTCGCAGTGCCGCTGCCCATGTGGCTGCGTTGATAGATGCTCAGTAAAGACATTTGATTGCGTCATTCGGGTGGTGCAATTAAAATCTTTACATTAAAAAAGGCTGATTGCGTGAGGGAGGCAAACATGGCCGCAAAGAAAACAAGTATTGCAAAGATGTCTTTCGAAGATGCTCTTGAGGAGCTTGAATCAATTGTTCGTGACCTCGAATCTGGCAGCAGCAAGCTGGACGAGTCAATCGATTCTTACGAACGAGGCGCGGCCTTGCAGAAGCATTGTGAAGAGAAGTTACGCTCAGCGCAAACCCGCATCGACAAGATTTCGCTCGGACGTGACGGCCAACCCGTAATCACACCAGCTGATATTGAGACATCATGAGCAACCTTAAAGCTGCCCTTACTAATACGGCCGATAATGTGGAAGTCATGCTTAATACGCTCTTAACTCCAGATAGTTCAGCGGAAGATCGTATTTATGAAGCAATGCGTTATACCGCTTTAGGTGGAGGCAAACGGCTACGCCCCTTTTTAGTGAAGCAGAGCGCTGGTTTGTTTGGTGTTAGTGAAATTAACTCCCTCCGCACAGGTGCCGCATTAGAGTTAATCCACTGTTATTCACTTGTTCATGACGATCTACCAGCCATGGATGATGATGACCTGCGGCGTGGAAAGGCAACGCTGCATAAAGCATTCGATGAGGCAACTGCAATACTTGCAGGCGACGCTTTACTTACATTAGCCTTTGAAGTTATCGCACAGCCTGAGACACATCACGATTCTGAAATACGTATCGAATTAGTAAATATGTTAGCTAGAGCATCCGGCGTCCGCGGAATGGTTGGGGGTCAAATGAAGGACCTCCAAGCTGAAAAAAAAGAACTCAACCTTGAAGATATCACCCACTTGCAACAACTGAAAACAGGGGCGCTTATTGAGTATGGATGTGAGGCAGGCGCTATTTTGGGGAAAGCAAGCAACGTGGAAAGAGAAGCCCTCATAGCCTATGCCAATGATCTTGGTTTAGCTTTTCAGATAGCCGATGATTTGCTCGATATTGAAGGAAATATAGAGGAGACAGGTAAAGCTGTAAGAAAAGACAATAATGCTGGAAAAGCTACCTTTGTTTCAATTCTTGGTGTGGATGGTGCACGTAAAGAGGCTGAGACCATTGCAAGCCGCGCAGTAGGTCATTTGGATACATTTGATGATCGCGCAAATCTGCTCCGTGCAACAGCAGAGTTTGTCATAGCTCGCCGCAACTAACGGGTAACTTTTGTATGGCCAAAGGCGAACGCGCGGACAAAATACTTGTAGCGAATGGACTTGCCTCAAATCGCACCAAAGCACGCGCTCTTATAATGTCTGGGATAGTCTTCTCCGGTGAGAAGAGAATAGAGAAGGCTGGCACTCTCTTATCACCAGACACTCCCATAGATATCAAGGGGAAAGACCACCCTTTTGTATCACGAGGCGGGATCAAATTAAGTCACGCCATCCAACACTTCGGATTTAAACCAGAGGGTCAAATTTGCCTAGATATAGGCTCATCTACCGGCGGATTTGTCGATGTGTTGCTCAGAAATAATGCCAAAAAGGTTTTTTCTGTTGATGTCGGGAAAGGACAACTTGACTGGTCTCTTAGAATAGATGAGCGGGTGGAAGTGTTAGAGGGGTTTAATGCGCGCTACCTGACCTCAGATTTAATCCCAAACGCAGTGAATATTATCAGTTGTGATGCTAGCTTTATAGGCTTGGAAAAAATTTTGCCACCATCCCTCAAACTCGCAGCAAACGGTTGCAACCTTATTGCATTAATTAAACCTCAATTCCAAGTGCAACGGTCAGAGGTTGGGAAGGGAGGTGTTGTGCGTGACCCCAAAATTCATACACGTGTCTGCATGGAAATAAAAGCGTGGGTTAACAGCCAAAGGAATTGGCAGGTACTAGGAATTACAGAAAGTCCCATCACTGGCCCTAAAGGTAACAAAGAATTTTTTCTGGCTGCCTTTTTCTCGGAGTAATCTTGTCAACTAAAGTTGCACCGTGCTCTAGAGCCGAGAATGTAAGAAAAAGAAATAATTCCGAATTATTGTGAGCAGTTATTCAGGATCTATTTTTAAATGCTTTGGGAAAACATATCATTCCTAGCCATGAGTTGCCGCCTCCCATTGAAAATGCTTGTGCCCATATTGAAAGAAATCATACCTCCACTGGGCAACCTCAATTTCCGTTTTTTCTGAACAAATTTATTCGAATTGCTGCATCTAAAGCAAAACCTTCAGGAACGTTCTTTGCATTCCTTCTAAATCTAAGTTCTACCTCACTTCTATGCTTTTCGTATAATTTAGCCCGCTGTGGATTACGCGCGGTCTGCTTGCTCAAAAAGTCTGAAAAATCGCAATACATTTTTGGTGTCGATACAAAAACCTCCTGCACCGGAGAAAAGAAATTTCCATCCAAACCCTGCATCTTGTCGTATGCAACTGAACGAATGTGGGTTTCATCAATAACAGGTTGAGCAGTGTTAAAATAACCACCAGAAGGCACTGGTTCCATAATGTAAAGAAACCCCAATTGTGAAAGTACTCTTTCTGCCTCAGTCAGAGCTTTGGGTATCATTTCAATATCGACGTGATGTAAAGAATTCGAGAAGATTACAATATCAAATTCATCGTTTGCAAATGGCAGGTTTTCGGCAAATCCCTCACAAAAATCCACACGCAAACCCATCGAACGAGCTTGAGTTGAAGCCGCTGAAATACGGTCAGGATTTGGATCAATCCCCGAAACATTAGCACCGTGACCAGATAAATAACATGAAAATTCTCCTCTACCGCAGCCCACATCCAATGTATTGGCGCCCGAAAGAGGCAACAATTCTGCAGCTAAATCCGTGGCTGATTTTTCCGTTAATTGTGAAAACTTATTTTTTGGATACATGTAGTAAAACATCCTAGACCAAATCAATTTTTATTGACCTTACAATAAAAATATTTTGAAACGAAAATATCGAAATATCAATACTCCTATGAACTGTCCAAACCTGTTAAACTTTAGATGTTACCCTTAATTGAACTCTAAACTGTAGGTCCTTTATTCTTTACCGATAAGCCGCACACTATGAACAATATTGAGCTTTTTCTTTGGATTTTAAGCATTACTACCCTGGGAGCTTGGCTTTACCTTTGGTTGTTTCGATCCCTTTTTTGGATCGCCAATCAGCACTTAGAAAATCTCCCTATAGATATCCGGGATAGCGTCAGCTTCCCTTCGATAATCGCATTAATACCAGCAAGAAATGAAGAGGATGTTATTGCCAGGTGCATAGGCTCATTATTAAAACAAGATTATCAAGGTGAACTTTTTATAATTTTAATTGATGACGCGAGTAATGATGCAACAATCAAAGTTGCTCAGAGTGCTGCAGCACAGTTTGAGGGGGTTAATAAAGTCAAAATCATTTCTGGCAAACAACTTCCAAGCGCTTGGGCAGGGAAGGTGTGGGCCCTACAACAAGGAATAAATAGCACCATCAAGAAACAGACCAAATATTACCTTCTATCAGATGCAGACGTGTATCATGATACCAGCAACCTCACTCGTCTTGTTACGAAGGCCGAAAAAGATGAGTTGGATCTTGTCTCTTTGATGGTCAAGCTTCGATGTCGTAGTCTTTGGGATTGGCTTTTAATACCTGCATTTATTTTTTTCTTTCAAAAGCTGTTTCCTTTTAATAGGGTCAACGACTCAAGTAGCCATGTTGCCGCAGCAGCCGGTGGCTGTATGTTGGTTAGGAAAACAGCTATGGATAGAATAGGCCAATTTACATCCATCAAGTCAGCTATTATTGATGACTGTGCATTAGCTCGNAAATTGAAGGATAACGGTCCGATCTGGCTCGGTCTTTCAACAACTACCAGAAGCATTCGCGCCTACNACAACTTGGCGGAAATTTGGCGCATGGTTACACGTTCAGCATATACACAACTTCANCATTCCCCAGTGTTGTTATTTCTAGCAATAATAGGNATGACTGTTGTTTANGTGGCTCCACCATTGGTGATGTGTTTTGCATTCNTGCATGATTTAANTGTCCCATTGNTTTTCTCAGGATGCGCATGGGGCATCATGGTTTACACATATCNGCCCACTTTGAGACTATACAATGTNAAATCCTTGTATGGCNTCCTACTTCCAGTTACTGGACTCATTTATCTATTGATGACTATNGACTCAGCGCGNCGGTTTTACCTTAATAAAGGNNGCGAATGGAAAGGGCGTGTCTACAATTAAGTATCTATTCGCACTGTGCTTTATGACGCAGCATCTGGTCAGCCAAAACGCAGGCCATCATCGCTTCACCCACTGGCACNGCTCGGATCCCAACGCAAGGATCATGNCGCCCCTTTGTTGAAACTTCCACCTCATCACCATCCGATGTAACNGTTCGTCTTGGAATACGAATAGAGCTTGTCGGCTTAACGGCAAACCGCACGANAATATCCTGGCCGGATGATATTCCTCCNAGGACCCCACCAGCATGATTCGACAAGAAAACAACTTCACCGTCATTTCCTAATCGCATCTCATCTGCATTTTCCTCACCTCTAAGACACGCCGCCTCCAACCCTGCACCTATTTCCACTGCTTTAACAGCATTTATACTCATCATGGATGCCGCAAGCTCAGCATCAAGTTTGCCATAAATGGGCTCACCCCAACCAGCAGGGACGCCGCACGCTACCACTTCTATGACAGCTCCAAGCGACGAACCGTCTTTGCGTGTTTTATCCATCAAACTCTCCCACTCTGAGACCTTATTGGCGTCGGGACAAAAGAATGGATTTTTGTCGACCTCTCCCCAATTCCATCGGTCACGGTCAACTTTTATTTGACCCACTTGAACAAGTGCAGCGCGAATTACGACATTTTTTCCAAGCACTTTCCGCGCAACCCCACCTGCAGCCACGCGCATTGCCGTTTCACGGGCCGAGGAACGCCCTCCACCTCGATAGTCACGAATCCCGTACTTACGATCGTAGGTTATATCAGCATGAGCCGGCCGATACTTGTTCTTGATTTCCCCATAATCACGGGACCGCTGGTCTGTGTTTTCAATTAGCAGGCTTATTGGTGTTCCAGTAGTCATACCATCGAAAACACCTGAAAGAATTTTCACCTGATCTTGCTCTCGACGTTGGGTTGTGTGCCTAGACTGACCTGGTCGGCGCTTATCAAGCCACTGCTGTATATCTAGCTCTTGCAACGGAAGTCTTGGGGGCACCCCGTCAACGGTACAACCAATTGCGAGCCCATGACTTTCTCCCCAAGTAGTGAAACGAAACAGCCGGCCAAAACTATTTTTAGACATTTATTTGTCCTTGGACTTCAGGCCATTCAGCAGTTCGCCAACCTCTTCAGCAGCATCGACTGCCACCATACCCACCATATGGTAGCCAGAATCAACGTGATGAACCTCACCAGTGACGCCCGAGCTGAGGTCGGATAGAAAATACAAAGCTGATTGCCCCACTTGGTCAAGACTCACATTACGTTTAAGCGGAGAATTCAGTTCGTTCCACTTTAGTATATAACGAAAGTCTCCAATACCCGAAGCGGCGAGGGTCTTAATCGGACCAGCAGAAATAGCATTAACTCGAATACCTTGTGCGCCCAGGTCAACCGCTAAGTATCGAACACTCGCCTCCAAAGCAGCCTTGGCGACACCCATCACATTGTAATGGGGCATAACGCGCTCTGAACCGTAGTAGGTAAGAGTAATTATACTTCCTCCATCGGACATTAATTCCTGCGCTCGGTGGCAGAGCGCTGTTAACGAATAACAGGACACGTCCATTGTGAGTTGGAAATTATCTCGGCTGGTATTCACATATTTACCAGTCAGTTCATTGCGATCGGAGAACGCTATAGCGTGAACTATAAAATCAAGCCTACCCCATTTCTTCTCTATTACGGCAAAAAGGCTATCTAGTGCATTATCATCTGATGCATCGCATTTAATGAGCATATCCGAACCAATGGATTCTGCGAGGGGGCGAACCCGCCGTTCGAGCTGATCAATCTGATAGGAAAAAGCCAGTTCAGCCCCATGGTCGGCAAGCGTCTTTGCTATACCCCATGCGATTGACCGATCATTGGCAACCCCCATCACCAAGCCACGCTTACCTGCCATCAAATTCGTCAGATTGCTCAAATTCTACTCCCAAAAACACAGAACAATAGGTTTGCTAGACAACCGAATCCCATTTTAATTACTTAGTGATCGCGGTCAAAGATGTTCAACGCAAAGCAAGTTAAATGACTTCCGATGCTTGATCAAACCTGCCACCAAGATCCTAAGCATGTAATAAAGCTACTGCGATTCTTTATTCTAGCAGCAAAAAATGCATCGATCAAACAAAGTCACCATTCTTGTGAAAACGACTTTGAGAAGCACTCTAGGATAATGGGCACGATAATTCGATCTGCACAGTGACTGAGCGCCCAACCGTGGACATAAATTATTGACCTAAACGAGTAACAAAATCTCAATTTTCTTTAGATGGTAATGATCTAGTCATTAAGTCCAAGTTTCTTTCGCAATTTTTCACCTTCTCCGCCCGACCATTTATTTATGAAAGCCTCCAGTTCTGAATCAACAGTATCTGGAAGAACTATATTTAGGGTAACGATCAGATCTCCGGCTTTTTTTCCCTTCGGAGCTAAACCCTTTCCTCGAAGTCTTAGTTTGAGACCTGAACTCGTATTTTTTGGCACACTGAGTGCAACTTTACCATCTATTGTAGGGACAGTAATTTTTGCTCCCAAAACCGCTTCATCTAAACTGATTGGGGCAATAAGATAAATGTCACGCCCGTTGAGAGTAAAAAATGGGTGGGTATCTAAACGAATTGTTACCATAGCGTCACCCACCGGCCCGCCAAGAATACCCGGTTCTCCCTGTCCTTTTAGCCGTAGCACTTGGCCATCTGTAGTACCGGGAGGAACTTTTACATCAAGAACCTTATTACCTGATATTTTTATTCGACGTTTTAAGCCTTTGGCAGCATCCTCCAGCGAGACGTTCAACGAAGATGACAGATTACGACCCTTGGCCGGACGCCGCCGGTGGCTTGCGTGGTTGCCGAACAAGTCAGAGAACAGATCAAAATCGGAGCCACCCTGCCCAAAAGAGAAACCGCCCTCGCTTCCGCTACGATGCCGAGCCCCTTGGTTACTGCGAAACAAGTTTTCGTATGCGGGGGAACCATCGGGTTTAATTTCTCCGCGATCAAACTTTGCTCTTTGCTCAACATCCGATAATAATCGATAAGCTGCCGAAACTTCTTTGAAACGTTTCTCCACAGAAATATCACCAGGATTGACATCTGGGTGTAGTTTTTTCGCAAGACTACGATAGGCTTTCTTAATCTCATCAACCGTGGCGTTTTTACCTACACCAATAACGCTATATGGGTCCTTCATCACAAGCCCGCCTATCTACTAAATCGCGGAAGCGAGTATTCTGACGCCCGATCTCCCATAGGTGATACAGCAGTCGTTTAGAGAACTTTCCAGCTACCATCAGGTTGCTGACAGGCTTGTCCCTTTCTGGTCTCAGTCTTGCCATCCACTGTAATCGTTTGCTCAAATTCCCGACAGTAGGCCCCAGTTGACTGATTACGGCCATCCCTCGTCGCCACAACAGTTCCCGAGGCACCACTGTTAGGATTGTTCCAACTCACCGGCTGGTTCAACGGTGCAGTTTGCGCCGCTTGGTATGCATTACTGTGTCGCACTTGATCAGCTTCATCAAGGGATTGTCCGAGTGAACCTCCCGCCCAAGCGCCAAGTAAACCACCAATTGCTACGGCAGCCATTGTTCCGGCGCCACCGCCACCAATCTGTGATCCGGCCAATGCTCCCAATCCAGCACCAATTACGGTACCAGCCTGCTGTTTTTGCCCTGCGCCTTGACATGAACACAGAATGAAAATACTTGCAATTAAAGGGGCGAAATTTTTAATCTTCATGTTTTTACCTCGTTCGTTACCTAATTCTAATGCCAGCTCGATTTAGCTTCGATNATTTTTTCTCTGCAATAGCAGCATATTAACTATTTTGCGTAATATCACACTATTTAGCCATCAGAATATTGGAATCAATTTGTATAAGCTTATTATTAGACTTAACTAGGTTNAGAGCTATATACAATGATTTTGGGAAATTCAAATGTGAGTGCAAATGACCTGCGAAGATCCAATCAAAAAATTTTCATACTGGTTTGAAGAGGCAAAAAAAAATGAGCCGGAACTGCCAGAGGCAATGAGCGTTTCTACGGTATCAGCGGATGGGCAGCCATCCAGTAGGATGGTGTTGATGAAGGCCTACGATCAAAAGGGATTCGTTTTTTACACCAATCTTGAGAGTCGTAAAGGCACGGAAATTTATTCAACACCAAAAGCCGCTTTACTTTTTTATTGGAAGTCCCTCAAACGCCAAGTACGGATAGAGGGACAATTATTCCCGGTATCGGATGAGGAAGCGGATACTTACTTTAAGACCCGACCACGGGGATCTCAGATCGGGGCATGGGCATCACATCAATCCCGCCTGATGAGCAATGAGTCAGACCTTGAACAATCCGTGGCTAAACATACAGAAAAATTTGCTGGTTCAACTATTAAACGCCCACCATTTTGGAGCGGCCTAAGACTTAAGCCACAAGCATTGGAGTTCTGGCAAGACCGGTGTTTTCGGCTACACTTACGCGAAGTCTATAGACTTGAAGGAAATAAGTGGAAAAAGACATTACTTTACCCTTAGAGTATCACCATGCCGACACTTCCAAAAACACTCATTCTCACCGGCGCTAGTCGCGGAATTGGACACGCAACGGTTAAACGCTTCTCGGACGAGGACTGGAGAATAATAACATGCAGCCGCGATGAAGTGCCCGATGCATGTCAACGCGATCCAAATTGGCATGGTCATATCCCGGTAGAATTAGAAAACTCTCAAGATGTTGCTCGCTTTATTGAGGAGGCCAATCGACTTCTCGGTGATGATCCTCTGCACGCACTTGTTAATAATGCCGCCGTATCTCCTAAGACGGAGTTTAAGGAGCGTCTTGGGTGTTTGAATGGCGATTTAAATACTTGGCGGCGTGTATTTGAATTGAATTTTTTTACACCTTTGGCGATGAGTAGAGGTTTTGCAACAGCACTTGGCAAGGGAGCAAAAGATCGTGGGGCTGCTGTGGTAAATATTACGTCCATAGCTGGGCATTCAATTCACCCTTTTGCGGGATCTGCGTACGCAACATCGAAAGCCGCGCTATCGGCCTTAACCCGAGAACTTGCTGTTGAATTTGCATCCCTCGGCATTCGCGTTAACGCTATCGCTCCAGGTGAAATTGAAACCGATATGATAGGTGCTGAATACGAACCTCTAATTAATCGCATTCCAATGCATCGCATGGGTAAAGCCGAGGAAGTTGCGGCTTGCGTATTTCATATGTGTAGCAAGGATTTCTCGTATGTGACCGGAGCTGAAATGTTCGTTACAGGAGGCCAGCATCTTTAACCATTTTGCTCTTTAAACCACACTAGGCGAGCTTGTAATTGAGCCATTTCAAAACCAAGCCAGTCAGCGAAACGGCCCTTGATATGTAACGACTTTAATTGTTTTAATCGAACAAGTTCACTTTCATACATACAAGAAAGCATCGTAATCTGTTTGGCCCTATCGTCACTATCAAGAAGATGAAGAAAACGCATCTTTAGTGCTATCACAAGTTTAGAGACATCATTAACCGGGGCACGCACATTAGAAGTCATCAGGGTACTGAAAACTTTCCGACCTTCGTCAGTGATAACAATCTTTGAGACCTGCCCTTGCGAAGGCTGTGCAATGCTTTGTGCCAGCCCCTCAAGACGAATTAACTCTAACGACGGAGTAAGCATGTCTAACGATGGACCAATTACAGAGCTTACAAAATGACGTACTTCATTAGCTAATTCTGAGTAATCCACAGATCCTTCCATCAGACGCCCGAGAGCGGCGAGCCTTAGCGCCTCGGTTGGGATAAGCGTATTGTCGCGATACATTATTTGGTAACCAAGAGCTTTTTATTCAGCTGCAGCCCGGG
Organism: Rhodospirillaceae bacterium; assembly: GCA_002718015.1. GTDB lineage: Bacteria > Pseudomonadota > Alphaproteobacteria > UBA8366 > UBA8366 > UBA8366. The sequence goes on along the minus strand of PBCW01000035.1, from coordinate 33,204 downwards.
ATGATGGCAAGCCAAGATCTAATTTTTCCCATACCTCTTCTAAAGCACAAACTAATTCGTTCATCATTTCCTCGGTGTGCTCAGGCGAAGGTGTGATACGAAGCCGTTCTTTACCCTTCGGAACAGTGGGGTAGTTAATAGGTTGTACATAAATCCCATACTCATTTAGTAGCATGTCGCTGGCATCTTTACATAACAATGGATCACCGACTAATACCGGAACAATGTGACTTTGCGACGGCATAACCGGAAGCCCAGCTTCTCGCAACTTAGTCATTAAGCTACGAGCGTTTTGCTGGTGTTTCGCGCGCAAGGCTCCCCCCTCTTGCCCACGTACTACCTCGATACTGGCAAGAACGCCCGCAGCAATCGCGGGAGGAAGCGCTGTGGTAAATATAAAGCCTGATCCAAAAGACCTAATAAAATCAATTAAGGCAGCAGAACCTGCTATATATCCCCCAATCACACCGAAGCCCTTGGCGAGGGTTCCCTGAATTACTGTAATCCGACGAGATACACCATCACGCTCAGCAATGCCCCCGCCGCGTGCCCCATAAAGGCCCACAGCATGAACTTCGTCCAGATATGTCATTGCACCATATTCATCGGCAACATCACAAAAGTCGGCAATTGGAGCTATATCGCCATCCATAGAGTAAATAGACTCAAAAGCCACAATTTTTGGTATACTGGGATCTACGTTTGCAAGCTTACGGCCAAGATCCTCAGGGTCGTTATGATTAAAGATTTGTTTCGAAACCCGACTATGGCGGATACCCTCGATCATCGAATTATGGTTATGAGAATCTGAAAAAATTACACACCCGGGCATCGAGGCAGCGAGAGTAGACAAAACTGTCATGTTCGCGACATAGCCAGATGTGAATAAAAGTGCGGCCTCCGTGGAGTGGAGGTCAGCCAATGCGTGTTCTAGCAACACATGATAATGATTTGTACCCGAAATATTGCGAGTGCCCCCTGCCCCAGCGCCGCACCGCTCAAGTGCACCAGTCATTGCCGCTATGACCTTAGGATGTTGCCCCATGCACAAGTAATCATTTGAACACCAAACCGTAACATCGCAGGCAGTCTCATCATTATGACGAATGGCGTTTGGAAAGCGACCCGCCTCACGTTCAATGTCAGCAAAAACACGGTAGTTACCGTCGCTTCTAAGCGACTTTATCCTCTGCTTAAAAAAGCCCTCGTAATCCATTACTAAAACTACTGCCTCGCCACTACGATTATCAAAGCGCAAGTAATATATTAACTAACACATTTAACTTTCTATATACTGTTTTTATTACCACGCTTCCAGTCAGGCATCGCATACATGAGACGATCCGCCGCGCCCCCCGAACAATGACCGCATTTTTATGTCAGGTTAAAACTTTGGAAATATTACCGATTATAACCAATTCAATACTACCTTTAGAAAATCGGGGTGATACTTCCTCCATGAAAACCGATGAAATATCAAAAAAATTCCTTGGCCTTAATTTCTTTCGGGATTGCTAGGATTCAGACTTATTTGGCTCTCCAACACTAAATGTTNAAAATAACTTCNTATNCGAANTANCGTCTTTTGCCGTCNAAGCNTAAAAATTAACTAACACCNCTTNTNAATTAGTGNACGTTNTAAAAGTTTTCCCCACTTTCCCCATTTTACCGGCGAGNACTTATCGATTCTGCACAATCCATAAGGGGACTCTTCCAAATGAACTTGCTACATTGGGAGGTGTCTTTATCAAGCTGGAGCATTTACTCATGGGCGACATCGTCAATTTGCGGGAGTTTCGCAAACGCAAAGAACGAAATCAAAAACAGGCCGCGTCAGCCGAAAAACGCGCCTTGAGTGGTCAAAATAAAACCGATCGCTTAAGCATTGCTAATGAAAAAGAAAAGGCCGAAGGACATCTTACATCTCATCAAATTGAACAAACCGAAAGAGACGACGACGAACCCGCGTAAAATCTTCACTGGCTTATTGATGCCGTGTCTGAATTTCTTCATCAAATAGCTCAGGCGCTAATTCACATGACCTCTGCATAGCCTTTGCCGCTTCTTCGTGACGCCCAGGCTCATCAAGGACCGAACCAAGGTTGAAACGCGCCTCAACGAGATCAGGCTGAACTGCCAGCGCCCCGAGATATGAACAGACTGCATCATCCGGCCGACGAGTTTCTGTAAGCAAATCGGCCAAATTAAAATGAGCTTCAACAAGCATAGGGTCGATGGATAGCGCAAGCTTGTATTCTCGCTCTGCCTCCAACGGTCGCCCATTTTCGGCCGCCAAGGCAACGAGCGCCACCCTGTAGATTGGTTGATCCCTATCAGAGATTACAGCCCGACGTAAAAGTGTTATTGCGTCATCTGCCGGCCCACCGCCTGCAACCGCTAGTCCGAGAAGATGAAGTATTTCACTACTATGTTCAGGAGCTACTGGTAGTGCCGACCACAGAAGGATTTCGGCCACAACGATATTCCCTGCCGCCAGCGCCGACTCTGCATCAGAAATTATATCGCTAACAATTTCATAAGAATCCTACAATGGACTTTGTCTCTAACTCGCAGCCGTATCAGCGTTACTAAGACCATACATTTTTCTCAAAAATTGGACATTAAAGAAATTTTTTATTTATTTGTTGGTCAGTTCGAAATCGATACCAGCAAGCTGCTTGTACAAGATTTACGCCTGCCAAAGCCTTTGATTCTGCCGGATCGTAGGAAAATGCAGCGCAAACCTCTCACCTATAAAATTAAGGTGACTAGTGTAATAGTCAGAAGGCTTGAGATCTTATAACACAGGAAAAAATCTCTAGAAAACATTTCTCCAAACAAATTTTCAAGCAATCATAAACAAAATAATTTCCTTCTTTTTGATATATTATGCTATCTATTACTATGTTACTTATACTTTAATCTGTAAATTTTGAACAGTACCTGCCAATTACTTCTCATTATATGATAAATACTAAAATAGTAGATTTCGCGCAGTCCTGTTATTAAAAGACACCTGCACCAATTCGGCAATGTGCCCCGCCTCCGTCAGATCAGAGGAGCTTACGGTAGGCGTGGAGGTAATTCAGCGTTCTCCTTCATCAATAAACTCTAAACCAAGTATTTAGGTATTTTTATAAATTGGCGTCCCGGGTAAGAGTTGTAATTGATACGGTTATAATTTATCTACGTCAACTAATACCCCGTAATCTATTGTATCAAGATAATTTTTACTTGTTTCTTTTGGCCCTACATCGAATAATTGTACAACTTTTTTTATGCCTAGAGCTTGCATTTATTTAACATTTTCAGCAATCAATTTAGCACTTTGCTTCCGATCAACAGCCTGCATCACATCCATGTTCGAACTTTGCAGACNAACTTCAATTACGGTAATGTTTGCATCTTTTAAAAGATACATTACTTCTTCGTCTAGGAGATCAACTCTCAATTCCACAATAACTGATAAATTATCAACTTTTCTATACTTTTTAATTATTTTTGATGTTTCCTGAATATTTTCTTGATATTTGAGTGCTACACATTCCATTGGATGTTTTCGCAGTATTTATCCGTAATATATTGTATAGTAATAGAAAATACAGCAAAAAGGTCGGCCTTTATATCTCTCAAATATTATAGTTTTATTTTCATTACTTGGACCAATGCATCCACTTAAATATGGGAACGGTATTATATCAGGATTGTCAATAAAAGATCTTTTATAAGTAAATATTACGTCACTATTGTAGCGGTACGCGATACCTTTATTCACACTTATACATGAATCGATTTCTATATTACTTTATTATCTCCCAATAATGGAATATGTCTCTAAATGTTTCCTCTCCCTCGCCGTAAACAAATAAATAGATTAAACAATAATTATTAAGTGATCTCACGGGAACTGAATTAACGTCTGGACTTCCTACAATAATGTTTACATGAAAATTAAATTTTGAGCTTTATCACAAATCATTATAATGTTTTCCGTATTCAAAATATAATATAAAACAAAAATACCAGTATTATTATTTTAATATTTTCTACAGTAACTTTTGGATCAAAATTTTTATTGTAGTTAGTGAATTTATACTTCAATTACCACGCAAGAATGGATCCGTCTTGGCATAACTTTTTAAGTGCAAAAGCGCTAAAGGACTATCATCACCGATTGTGTCGATCAAATCGACCCCCATTGGCCCTCTCCAGAGTTGGCCTAAATGCCTGTCAAAACGGTTTTGAACCCAAACCAACAATACATTGCGGTTCTTATCAACTCCCTTTCAAGGTAAGCATTGGGAATAACGCTATCCATTAATAAGTACTTGAGCAATTATTGCCCCTATGATCCGAAAAAATGTGGCCGCTGACCGCGTTTTTCAAAGTACTGCTGGTGATAATCTTCGGCCGTGTAGAAATGACCAGCGGACACTATTTGTGTTGCTATTGCCGCCTCTAACTTTCCTGTAGTCTGTAATGCAAGCTTAGACTTTTCAGCTNCGACCCGTTGATCATCATCAACATAAAATATAGCACTCCGATATTGAGTGCCCACATCCGGACCCTGCCGATCGACTTGGGTCGGGTTGTGACAGCTCCAAAAAACATTCAAAAGCGCCTCAAAGCTAATTTCTATAGGATCATATTGCACCCTTACTGCCTCAGCATGTCCCGTTTGCCCGGTACAAACCTCTTCGTAGGTTGGGTCCTTTGAATTACCACCAATATACCCAACCGCAGTCTCCAATACACCGGTTGTGTTACGAAACGCTTGTTCAACGCCCCAAAAACATCCCGCAGCAAATATAGCTTCAGCCATTTTANATCCTTTAAATCAATATTACTTGCTCTAACTCGCCATCNCAGCCATTCAATGCTCAAAGTCAGATCAAACCTAAACCACGCAGAAATACAAAAAAAACAGTGATCGGCGCAACAATCCGAAGCGACCACAGCCACAGGGCACCCAATACTTGGTTTTTAAACCCAATAACATTGCTGCTGGGACGATTGTGCCACGCCCACCCTACAAAAAATGCAGTTAACATACCACCGATTGGTAGTGCAAGATTGAGAGTAAAGAATTCCATGACGTCAATAATACTTTTAGTACCCCATTTAACATCATTTAAAACTCCAAATCCGAGGGACGATGGAATACCGATAGCATATATTATAAAGCCGACGGTGAATGTAGTCCTTAAACGATTCTGGTCAAAAATTCTCAAAAAGAAAGAAACTGGTACTTCAAGTAAAGAAGCCATCGAAGTGAGCGCCGCAAATACTAGTAAAAGAAAAAATAGAATGCCTATAATTTTACCAAAAGGCATCGTTTGAAATAATTCAGGCAAAACAATGAAACTGAGCCCAGGACCAGCAGAGGGACTTAAACCAAACGCAAATACTGCCGGGAAAATGGCCAATCCTGCTACAATCGCAAAAATCGTATCACCCGTTGCAATAGCTCCAGCCGAAGTCGGCAAGCGCGTATTTGGCGGCAGATAACTGCCGTATGTAATAAATACTGCCATACCGATTGAGAGAGAGAAAAATGCTTGCCCTAGTGCGATTATGTAAATTTCAGGTTCAAGTAACTTTGCCCAGTCGGGGGCGAATAAAAAAGCAAGCCCCTTTACAGCACCAGCCAAACTCATGCTGTACCCAGCAAGAATTAATACTAACACGGCCAAAATAGGTATTAAAATCCGATTCCATTGTTCTAAGCCTTTTTTCACTCCGCGAGCAACCATAATGACCGTCGCCACCATCATCGCGCCTTGCCAAATCAATGGCTCCCAAACTTCTGAGATGAAAGTGCCAAAAAATTTACCGTGGCTAGCAATATCAACTTCCCACAAACTACCGCCTACAGCAGAAAACAGGTATTTTAGAGCCCAGCCTGCAACAACACTATAGAATGATAGGATAAAGAATCCGGCGAGCACCCCAAGGAGCCCCCCAACCGACCAGATTTGTTTCGAGGCCAACTTTCCAAAAGAACCGACAGCATCACTTTGAGCGGTGCGGCCTATCACCAATTCCCCAAGCATGATCGGCAGGCCACAAATAATGACACAGGCCAGATAAACGAGAATAAATGCTCCCCCACCATTTTCACCAACAATGTATGGAAATCGCCAGATATTACCTAAACCAACAGCAGAACCCATTGCGGCACATACAAAACCTAATTTCGTACCCCATTGTTCTCGCTTAGCCTGATTAGAGAGTCGTTGGACCATAAGAATTCATTCTAGATGTGTTCAACAGAATTACTTTAACTTNNATAATNTCGAAAATGTGTCATGAGTNCNGCAAAGGGAACCGGNCGAAAAATAAGTTGTGCCAAAAAAAACCGCAACTATCTCCAATCAAATGNAGACCCTGATGAGTGCACAACAATCGTGAAGGGCCTAAGATCAAAAATGTACNGCTACTATATCTTAATCTTACATTGAGGNGCTTTCTAAGAGGNAGATAATATATCTACGAGAATGATTATTCCAATTTTTAGCAATCTAGAGCATAGTTCTTGCATGTTCGATCAGAAGGGCGCGTTATTANTTTAATGTAGGACATAGTTTGTCTCAATTTGAAAACATAGGGTGTTCCGAGGAGTTCTNCGCAAATGGCTAAGGAAAAGCCAGTTTCTCTTGGTGTGGAAANGTTNAATGTATCCACCTCAAACGAAGACCAAAAAATTACGGTAGTTGATGCCATTTCAGGCAATGCAGTGCGAGCTCCNCATAAGGGTTTTCTATCGGATGCCACCTACCAACAGCGAGGCGCCGATTTGGTTCTCTCAGATGCAAGTGGCANCCAACTTACTATNAAAAATTACTTTGNTGTTCTCGTAAAACCAGATCTTATCTCACCCGACGGTGGACAAGTGGTGAGCNCGGAATTNGTAAATTCATTTTTTCTNGCTACNCCCTCCATTCAATATGCCCAAATTGGCAATGCCNCTTCAACTAGCTCGGCAGAGCCCATTGGTGTGGTTCAGGAATTAAAAGGAACAGTTTTCGCGGTACGCACCGATGGAACTAGGGTCGANCTCAAAAAAGGAGACAATGTATTTCAGGGAGATGTAATCGAGACTGAAAAAGANAGCGCAGCCAATATGCTGCTTGCCGACAAAACAACCTTTGCAATAGGTGATGAAGCGCGCCTTGCACTCGACGAAATGGTNTACAACCCCGCCACCAAGGAAGGTCAGTCCCAATTCTCTATCTTAAAGGGTGTTTTTGTNTTCGCNTCCGGTGAAATTGCTAAAACCGATAGTTCAAAAATGACGGTCACCACGCCAGTTGCCACCATTGGGATTCGCGGAACAGAAGTTTCTGGGAATATTTCCGAAGAAGGGGCCCAAATTACGGTTTTAGATGGCACTGTAACTGTATCTACCAATGCAGGCACCNCCACCTTAGGCGCTCAAGGCGAAACCACCTCCATTTCTGATATCAATTCAGCACCAAGTCAGACCTTTACTCTTAGCCCAGCCCAGCTGCAAAAGGCCTATGGAAGTGTCGCTAGTGTTTCGACCGGCACTAGGCTTAATACTTCNACCAGTAATTCGNACAACACTACAGAAAGCGGTGACGCCGGTGATGCGTCAGGAGAACAATCCGGTGACGGAGGTTCGGATGATAACNCTGGTGGGAGTGAAAACTCACAAAAAGAGGGAAAAACAGACAGCGATGAGAAAGGCAAGGCCGAAAANGAGGCCAAAGGTGAGGCAGAGCTAAAAGAGCAGGGAGAGGTCGGACCAAAAGAGCCTGGCAANNNAGGAGATTCTGGAAAGGGTGAGGCAGGATTTCTTAGCAAAGGAAANCCTGGACTTCCAGGCGAGGGACAGGCCAACAATCCTGGACAGGGTGAGCCCGGCAGAGCGACGTCCGATCCAAATGATGCTAGCTCGCCCGGCCGCCCCGCGCTTCCTCCNNCGTCGTTACCTCCTAGGGCTTNTGACCCCTCACCATCACCCCCTCCNCCCAAACCGCCTAAGTCATCAGACCCACCGGATGNCGGCGATAGTGGGGATGGCGACACTGGACGCATAACGGTGACCCCGACGGGTGGTGGAACCTATGACTATACTACTAATTCCACCGGAGTAGATTTTACATCGTCAGATAATGAAAATTATACCGTCAAAACAGGGTCAGGTCAGGACATTATCACAACAGGTTCAGGNNGTGATACCGTCGAAGGAGGATCAGGCAACGACACAATTACCACCGGTAACGGAAACGACACAATTCATGGTGGTGACGGNATCGATAAAATTGATGCCGGCGGGGGTAATGACAGCNTAAATTACTCTGCNGAAGACAGCTCCAGTGGTAATACCGTCGACGGTGGCCCAGGCAAGGATACCCTGGTGATCGATGGAAACATAAATGCGGTTGATTTGGGCGAAGAAACTTTTGCNAGCGTNTACAAGAATTTTGAATGGGTTGAACTTAAGGGTTCTAATCAGACGTTAACTGTCGATGCCGCTGATATTAACGGTAGCGTAATCGGCGGCACGGTTTTNAAGGTTGACGCAACAAATAGAAAAACTTCTGGGCTTGCGATTGAATCGGAGGATTCATGGATTTCAACTGGCACTGCAAGCGGTTTTGAAACGCTTACTAGTAACTCTGCAACACTGGTTGTTGATACTGCCATCAACATAAATAGCATNAAAACAAACCGGTATTCATTTGATGGTGGCGGCTCTGATGACAGCTGGTTTACAGCCGNTAATTGGGACAACGANGTAGCGCCGAAGACCAGTGGGTCAACANTTGANATTACAAATATCGCGAGCACAACTAACGTATTGTTTGACGGTGGCATAGGAAGTAATACGAATTCTGTTACTGTTTCGGCTATTAGTGGAAGCGAAGGGCTTTCATTAACTAGTGGGCAACTGCTTGTAGATAGTAACTCCACACTCGGCGGGACTATTTCTATCAACGGTGGCCAACTAGGCCCAAATAGCGGAGATANGCTAACACTTACCGGTCCTGTNGCACTAACCCAGGGAACCCTCGGCCATCAGGGCACAGTAACGCTTAGCAACACTTTGTCACTGAGCGCGAACGCNGATGCGACCATCGTGGGCGCTCAATTCAATTCCTCTGGGCCCATCTCGCTCGTAAATTCAGCNACGTTGGACATTCAGTCAGACACTTTCACCAACACCGGAACGTTGGATATTACAGGAAGCACACTGACAATTAATGACAGCGNGGGCACACTCACAAACAACACCACCATTAANTTTAATTCCNANANCGATAACAGCTCCGTTTTTAATGGAGCCCTAATAAATTCGGCTAGTCAAACCATCACCGTTTCCGATGATACTACTTTTAACCTTCATGGCGCTGATAATGCNAATAACGGAACTATGATTTTTAATACAAGTGACAGCACCATNGAGCTGAATGGNGGTNAGTTCACTAACAACANTAGCATAGCGATAGATGGGGTCACCNTGATGGTACAAAGTGACACTGCAGGAGCGACTTTTACCAATTCNTCGGGCCAAACTATCAGCGGTACAGGAACTCTNAATACTACCGATACNGATGTNACGTTAATAAATAATGGTGTAATTAGCGCGGGACAATCACCAGGNATACTTTCATTTGCTGGAAACNTTATAAACGGTGAAAGTGCAATTTCTGATATTGAAATTGGCGGCNCTGANCCTGGTTCTGAACATGACAAAGTCGTCGTAAATGGTGATCTGCATTTGGATGGCACTTTACAGGTTTTAGAATATGGCGGCTTCAAAGTTGGCGTTGGCGATAGTTTTAATATCTTCGAGGCCAATAATATAAGCGGCAGCTTCAGTAAGGTAGTAGGTTTTAATCTCAGCGATGACGTCATACTAGATATGGATCAGAATGATAACTCTGTGCTGCTTCGTGGAAAGGCCGTAACACTTCACGGAACTTCAGATAATGATAATTTNATTGGCTCCGAGAAGGACGATGTCATTAAGGGCGGCGCTGGCCGAGANACGATTATCAGCNATGGTGGCCAGGANATTATNTTTGGAGAAGCCGGCGACGANACATTNGAACTTCAGGAGCTAGGTTTTTCCAGAATTGACGGCGGCACTGGCACTGACACGCTTTATTTTACTGGAGAGGCTCAAGTATTCAATCTAACTAATNTGCGCANTGACCAAATTCAGAATATTGAGCATATCGATCTCAGTGCACTTGACTCAGCAACACTTACGCTAGGCGACGATAACTTAAATGGGCTCGTCGGAGGGATGAATGACCTCACTGGCAAAGAAAATTCATTGGTGATTAGCGGACAAAAAGGGCATCACGTCGACATAGCTGGNGACTGGAGTAACNCTGGGACTACATCCATTANTGGCAGTAGCTATTCAATATATCAGAANGATACCGGCGTCGAGGTAGCGATCGCANAAGGTGTTAGCTTCGCTTGAGCCCGACGCCGATAGATATAACAANAATCAACANACATNGNNCTATGATTTAATGGTCGTGGTGNCCTTTAGATCCCGCTCCAAACGTCCAATCAAGCCCAAACCAGAATGCGTGAGCTGATGGGTCGTCTTTAGTNTCAACTTCGTTNAGATGATCTGCCTTGTCATAATTGTATTGTAGACGTAGCTGACCATTAGGAGCAAAACGCCAGCCAACGATTGGCGAGTAACGTTGTCGTTGATCNAGATCAGAGTTACTATCCCGCGTATCTTCATCGCCACTGCCGGTTGCACGTTCGTAGCGTAAACCGGCCCAGTAGGTATTATTGAATTCCAATACCACCTGGNTATAGAAACCATGNTCAATCAAATTATCAGCCTCAAANNNCCCTGCCTCATCAAACGCNGCTTGGAATCGNCGGTACATCAATTCATTTGTCCAACGCANGTCCCACTGTTTTGTAAGNTCGCGTTNTACCGTTAAGTCTGCTCCATAAATCTGTGTATTTGCGGACTGTCCAGTTGCATTCGGGCCATAAACACCGGAAAAACCTGCACGTANTTTGGTTTNNCCGAAATCAAATCTATTATCCCAACGGGTTAAATAAACGAGGTCATCGAGTCCATTTACGTTNCCTTTATTTCGTGTCCGATCACTTAATGTTTCATCGTTNTTAAGAAAACTTTTCATTGTTTCCCCGGTTGGGTTTTGAGCCCCAACATGGAAGTGTGCNTTCCATAGGCCCACTTTNGGCGTTTCCCAGCCAGCTCTCAGTCCTGTTTGNCGCATACCATCGGGGCCAAACATCCGAGACATGATTACGGGCTGGTCAATCCATTCCCAGTCATGAAGATGTTTCGGGTTGTGCACTCCAAATTCCGTAAACATNTGACCAGCCTCNATGTCGAGGCCATAAGGCAAACTGTTTGTNCGCATAAAAGCTTCTTCCAAATCAACTATTGTAGCACCAGTTAATTGACCGATATGGAACGCCATATGAAGTTCAGCATCGAATGCACGCTCAACACTNCCCATCATTGCGAAATCTGCGGCTTGTAATCGGAAGCCAGATGCTTTCGGATCGTGNCCACCCGCAGTCAAGTTCTGCGAAATCGCACTCGGTTCNGAACTATAGCCACCAGCCATNTTGACGCTTAAACCAAGATAATCCAGTGCCACCTTTCTACCTTGAACAACAGTTGAGGCAAGGGACTCATCGTGACTGTCATGAGCGTCTGAATGCCCGCTGTGGTCTGAGTGCCCGCTGTGGTCTGAGTGCCCGCTGTGGTCTGAGTGCCCGCCGTGGTCTGAATGCCCGCCGTGGTCTGAATGCCCGCCGTGGTCTGAATGCCCGCCGTGTCCCGCCTTCGTTTTTGCGCCTCGTTTATTTCCAAGCGCACGTTTCAAACGGGCGATCTCTCTGTCTTTCGCAGCATCTCTGTCAAGCAGATCCTTCAGAGTTTCTTCAAGTAACAGCATCCGCTTCTCAATAGACTGCTGGGAGTGACCCGCGGTTGGCAACATCGCCATAAAAAAAACAGCTGCTACACAGTAAGTAATCAAACGCATAATATTATCTCCACATCTTTAAAACAGAATGCCTTGTAATCTAAATTGGACGAACATATCTCTCGGTCAGAAGTTGCCTAAACCATTTAAACCTTTAGGCAGCTGCTAAGATTTTTAGCGATATCGCGGATCAATTGTTCGTAACCATCTGGCCCAGGTTTGACGTTGGCGCCTAACGGGTCCAACACTCCCACTTTTGCTGACGTGCCGCGTACTACAGATTGAGCTAGCTTGCCATCAAATTGAGGCTCGCGGAAAACACACGTAACGCCTGCCCCAATGATTTTTTTACGGACCTCATAAAGCCGTTTCGCACTAGGCGGTTCCCCTGAATGCACCATCAAAGCGCCCGCACCNTTCAAACCAAANCGCCGCTCAAAATACTGNAATGCGTCATGAAAAACGATAAANGGNTTTGTTTTTACTCTGATTAAATCTTTTAGAANNTCATCTTCAAGNTTTGATAAACGCNATAGCAATTNCTTACTGTTAGCCTCATAAAGGGACCTGTTNGCCCCATCGACCTTGACTAGGGCCTGCAGCATNTCCTTANCNATTAAACTTGCNTTCACNGGATCCAACCAAATGTGCATATCCCTNCTTGCNTCCGCATGTTCCCCATGCCCATGATGGTCATGATGATCATGGCCATCATGGCTTCCCCANACACCACCGCTTCGTGCTTCTAAAATTTTCAAGCCGGCAGATTTNATAAGCGCCNTAGAAGGCGCTCGCTTATCTGANAAAAGTTTGGATAATCNNCCCTCNATGCCATGCCCAATCCAAAAGATAAGGTCCGCATCTGCTATGGCTTTACGTTGGGAAGGCTTCAAAGCAAACCNGTGAGGAGAAATAACAGCGGGTATTAACAANGTTGGTGCGCCTACGCCTTTCATNAAGGATGCCGCCAAGGAGTGCAGTGGCATAATAGATGTNACCACCTTNGGNGCAGCAGTCACTGGCAGAACAAACCCCGCNNTTAAAAGAATGACAAAAGCTGTAAGACGAGCAANAGGCATGATATAATNTCCAAAGTTGAGTAANATTGTAGCGCAAAGNCGNAAGTGTTATAATATAACATNTCATTGGTCAAGGGTCGATTTCGGTCGAGGGTTGTCCCTATTTTTGTTGTGAGGTTAGTTCATGCCAGCCGACGTACGNTTTCCCAGGCTNGAGCACAATCATAGTCTCTGTATCAAAGATGCATTGGCAGATGCAGATAAAGTTTGTGGGTCAAAAGGCGTCCGACTCACCCCACAAAGACGAGCCATTTTNGAAATTGTGTGGTCAAGTCATAAACCCATAGGGGCCTACGAAATTCTNGAAATANTAGCCAAAAAAACAAAGTCACGGNCAGCGCCAATNACCGTTTACAGAGCACTTGATTTCTTGATTGAACAGTGCNTNGTGCATCGCATTGCAAGTTTAAATGCCTACATGGGCTGCAGTCACCCGGGCAAGCACCATNGCTCTTGTTTCCTGATCTGTGATAATTGTGGTCAGGCAGCTCAGATAGTAGATGACAATATTGNGAATATNATTAGTCAGGAGGCGGATCGAGTTGNCTTTACCATTAACNTTAACCTAGTTGAAGTCAGCGGTGTCTGTTCTCAATGTCAGGCCAAAACTTGAATAAAAATCAGAATAATTTACTCGAGGCTAGGAACATAAGTGTCAAGTTCGGTCAACGGGCCGGGTTGNAANATGTATCAGTTACAGTTCAGCCAGGNAAAGTTCTAACCTTAATCGGCCCGAATGGTGCCGGCAAAACAACACTAGTGCGAGTACTGCTCGGCCTTCTGAAACCTGATGCCGGCATNATTCAGCGACAAAGAAACCTCANTATTGGCTATGTACCGCAAAAACTNGCCTNCAGCCCGACNATGCCAATGACGGTTAACCGTTTTTTGAAGATAGCGTCTCCTGTAAAGNATNAACAAATAGCTACTGNTTTGATTGAGGTAGGAGTGCCAAGCATTGGAAATGAACTTATCNAGAATTTATCTGGAGGAGAATTACAGCGCATTNACATAGCGAGAGCACTNCTGCGCGANCCGAATTTNTTAGTACTTGATGAGCCNACACAAAATGTTGATTACTCCGGACAAATAGCACTCTACGAACTGATCACCACCATCCGANATCGNCGGAACTGCAGTGTTTTGNTAATATCGCATGATCTNCACTTGGTTATGTCCAAGACAGATCATGTAATTTGCCTAAATCAGCATNTCTGCTGCGAGGGCCAACCGGAAAGGGTCAGTCAACATCCAGAATACCTAGAACTATTCGGCCCAAGTGTGAGCAAAAATTTGGCAGTGTATAGGCATAATNATCAATACGNCTCGACAAAATGAGTCGCACACGATTAATTTAANTAATCCAATGATAGATGAATTTCTNCTAAATGGCCTATTAGCAGGTCTTGGCATAGCGTTAATTNGCGGTCCGCTTGGCTGTTTTGTAGTCTGGNGACAAATGGCATATTTTGGGGATTCATTAGCGCATTCCGCTTTTCTCGGAATTGGTCTCGGNTTTCTCTTAGGTATAAACTTGACACTAGGAAATGTGTTAACTTGTATTTTATTTGCTCTGTTTCTCGTGGTTTTGCAAGAGCGGACAAATCAAAATCTCAAGTCAGACACACTACTAGGNATACTTTCTCATGCCGCATTATCCCTGGGCTTAGTNGTGATAGCNCTACTTCAAAATGTGNAAATTGACCTGCTTGCGTACCTTTTCGGTGATGTACTTGCGGTAAATGAGCTTGATTTGATTACAGTTTGTGCTGGCATAATTATTGTCCTCGGTGCATTGATCATCAATTGGCGATACTTAATTGCGTGCACTCTCCATGAGGAATTGGCGCGCGCGGAAGGTGCNCCAGTAACTAGAACACGCGTGATTTTTACGCTNTTGCTAGCCGTTACCATTGCAATTGGAATGAANATTATCGGCATACTGCTTATCACCTCATTACTCATTATTCCCGCAGCTACAGCTAGCAGGTTTGCGCGCACACCTGAACAAATGGCCGTTATCGCAGCAATTATTGGTTCTTTGGGNGTAATAGTAGGCCTTTTCGGATCTTTACCACTCGACACTCCATCTGGTCCGACAATAGTGGTTGCAGTATTTTNCATGTTTCTCCTTAGCCAAATTTGGCAGCGAAGAGCTNCGAAAAACAGATANTTTGTATTTGAACTAATGATTGACNGATTGCTTCGCAAAGGTGCANCAATCGATAACAGAGGATAGNAAGACCTTTAAATGGTCATGTTAGTTGCCNAANTAAANNCAATGTAAATGNNAAAGAAGAATTAGATTTGCAGCGCAATANTGGATTATATTNAATCNTTCGANNGAACTTCGGCACATTAAGTCAAAAAAATAAGATGAAAGCTNGTTTATNAGCCCAAACTCAGCANGCAAACCCCAAAGCTGGCAAATAATTACGGAGTAGTTAANATGGCAGTTAGAATTGGATTAATACATTCCGTGCTTCCCGCTATNGCTGCTGTGGAGNCTATGTTTGAAAAACATTGGCCGGAGGCTCAACCAGCAAGCATTTATGATCAATCACTTTATATTGACCTCAACCCAGACCGAACGATGCCGCCTAANGTGATAGAAAGAGTNCANAGCTTGGTCGATCATTGCGTGGCTGCAGATGCAGATGCGATNTTGTGTACTGGATCTCTATTTGGGCCGGCTATTGAAGCTGCTCGTAGGGGAATAGACATTCCAATTATTACATCATTTGAGGCCCTCATCGAAAAAGCATTTAATGTTGGAAACCGTTTCGCACTCATTGCTACCGATCCCGGAACTAACAAAATGTTGCAAAAAGACCTTCAAATGTACGCAAAAAAGAAAAAAAAAGACCCTATCGAAACCGAGGCCATATTTGTTGATAAAGCCATGACGTTGCTCTCGAACGGAGACCAAAAAGAACATGACAAATTAGTCGTAGATGCTGCAGCACGAACAAAAGAGTGTGACGCTTTATTGCTTGGACAATTTTCAATGGGCCCGACTAAGCCGTTGGTCGAGGAACGAATAAAAGTACCAGTTTTAGATGCACCCGAGAGTGCGGTACTTAAACTGAAGAATGTCTTTGAGAATGGTATGAGCTAAAAAAACTTATTCTCTAAACACAAAAAGTTCTAGCGAACTGTGCGACCTGTCTTAGGGTCACAAGTTGGTAACTGGCGTTTTTTCCGTGCGACACGGAAACACCTGCTCCATTGTTTCTTACGTTCCCCCACCGTATTGGCTATCTTTCGAGCTAACCCTGGGTTTGTTGCCCTGACTTTCATGCGAATCGGCCTTCCAGACGTGCATTCACCGAGCTTGTGCTTCAGAAAGCATTGAATATTCCAAGTCACTATTTTTGTGCGTTGAGCCAAAACTTCATTGGCCGATGACGCAACCACAAACAATACTAGTCCACAAAATATCAAGCGAAGATTAATAATCGTTTGCATATCCAAAACGTTGCAATTTGCGGGCCGAATTTTCTAGCTACAAAATTACCGGTGAAGGCATCTCACCCAACATCCTCTTTTGGTGGATTTCTGCGAGACCGCGCTCAAAATCGCGGACAAACCCAACTGTATCAAATAGGGGTGCATCATTTCTCAGATCGGCAATTCTTGCCTTAATTGTATCGATTTTGCCTGTCTTTGCAGCCAATTCGATTGCTGCAACTTCAAAGGCGTCAAGACCATCAACAACGAATTCGTCAAGCCCAATAGCATGCAAGATACTCTCGGAGACACGTGAAGCAAAATGCATCCCTTTCAATGTAAGAACAGGAACTCCTGCCCATAGTGCATCACTGGTTGTCGTGTGACCGTTATATATACGTGTGTCTAGCGCCAGATCAGCCGCACTTAACCGCATTAGATGAGTTTCCTGATTTACAAAAGGCGCAAAGATAAGTCTATGAGGGGCAATACCATGTTCATGGGCAACTCTTTTGAGATTGCTCTCTGCCCGAGAATTATTTGCGCATAACCAAAGCACAGAGTCTTCAACAGCGCCCAGCACACGCATCCAAGTAGAGAACATAAGTGGATCAATTTTATATGTATTCGTAAAGGAACAGAATACAAAGACGTCCTCAGGCAGACCCGCCTCTCGTTTTGTCATTAACAGGGGCGTATCTAAGTGGCTGTTGATTTGATAGCAATGTGGCAACAAAATCGGACTTTCCGAGTAAAATTCCCAATCACCCTTAGGCAACACGATTGGGTCAGCAACAACGTAGTCAAAAAAATCAGCACCACTAGAACCTGGAAAACCCAGATACGTAACTTGTAAAGGAGCAGGCCTCCGGGCAGCAATATCCAGTCTATTTTTCCTAGTATGCCCCTTCAAATCAATTAAAATATCGATACCGTTTTTTGAAATATGCTGGGCAACTTTGTCTGCACTCCATTCGGTAATATCAAAAAAGAAATCGCAGTCCGATTCAATCTCTCGACGAAGACTGCTATCCGACGGGGAGTCACACGAATAAGCAAACACCTCAAAACGTTGCTTATCATGTAACTTAAAAAGACGATGCATTAGATACGCCGTCGCATGTTCATGAAAATCGCTTGAGATATATGCAAGCCGTATAGAGCCTTTAGTCGATTGCTTATGACTGCGTTCAATCCCATCTATCTTTAACGAGTTGCTCCATGCACGTGCAACAGCGCAATTCATTTCACTATCCATCACACGCGTTACATGAACAAAAGGACTTTCGACTGGAACCTTACCGTCAGTCAAAGCACCCTGTGTCAATGCTTCGACTTCTTTTTCCAATGCAGCAATCTCCTGCCAATCGCAAGTCATTTGGGCGCAAAGAAAAAGCCCTACGATAGCTGGATTATTTTTTGAATTAAGGGATCGAGAATGAGTAAAAAATTCCATTGCCAAACCAATGGCTCCCTCATCACGAAATGCCTCACCAAGTTGAGCTAATGGAAGAGCATCCTGCTGATCAAGGTCTCCTTGAGCGGCAATGTCTCTATACCGTACCATTGCCCCATCATAATCAGCTTGCGATAAAAGAATTAAGGCCAATGACCTTTTTAGCCCCACTTCCGTAGATCCAAGAATCTCAGCTTGTGACAAATATTGCAGCGCTCGCTCCAACAAGCCCGACCGGAATGCGATAAGCCCGCGAAGGTAATAACCATCTGGCTGATCTGGCGAAGCAACACAAATTTTTTCACATACAGCATCAGCTGCAACAAAGTCTTTTTGATCTGCCAACAAAATTGCACAGTTCATCTGTTCAGCCAGATTCACATTGAGTCCTTAATTTGATAATGGTGCTGTCATATCGGAAAAACTGCTAAAAAATCGAAAGTTATCAACGGAACCTATCAACAAGGTCTAGTTCCTATCACTACCGAACGATGTAAGATACGACGATGTGAGTCCATATCGTAATTTCCAACCACACGGTGAAGCAAACACCGATTATCCCAAATCACAAGGTCACCCGGTTTCCAACTATGGGCATAAACATTTTCGCGCTCTGTGGAATGCCGATAAAGCTTTTTGAGAAGCTCTATCCCCTTCTTACGCTCCAACCCCTCGATGCAATCAGCATGTATCCCGATATAGAGCGTTTTCCGTCTTGTATCCGGGTGAGTGCGCACCAACGGATGACTAACTGGCGGACGAAGCTTCTTTTCCTCTTCTGTGGCAGGACGATTCCCAGTATTTCGTCGATTGGCCTCCCAACTATGTACCGCGCGCAAATCAGCAATTTGTTTTTTGACTGCATCATCCAGACTTTCGTATGCATTGTACATATTTGCAAATTCAGTATCTCCCCCACCTCCGGGGGGCAACTCGCGAGCATGCAAGAATGTCGCAAGCGATGGAATCTCATGGTATGATTTATCCGTATGCCAAAAAAAACTCCCGAACGTGGTCGGTCGACTGCTGGGGTTTCCGTGTTTATCCAGATTATTAACAATGTGTACTTGGGGACCAGATTTACCCTCAGCATCATGAAAAACGTGGCTCTCTGGTTTTCCAAACTTCGCCGTAAGAGCCATTTGCTGATCAGATGTCAAGTCTTGATCGCGAATCACCAAGACGTGGTGCTTAAGTAATGCCTCAAAGAGTATATCACGTTCGTTCGTTCCCAATTCCAATGACAAATCGATCCCTACAACTTCGGCACCCGCCGGTTCAGATAGTCGATTAATACTTATAGAGCCTGCCCTTCTGTGCACATGTTGGTCCATTTATACCTCCCTCAAAATATTTCATGACATGATGGGCGGCTGAAGATCGAGGGTCAAGACCGAAGACTATCCATTCATAAACACCACAAGTATAATCTTAGTGACTACGGTTTTAATAATAAGCCCAACAAATGAGACCAATGATGACCACACAGACAGAAACACTTGCCAAGTTTGCAACCGAACTTACTTTTGATGCAATCCCACCGGAGATTGTAGAACGCACAATTGATTGCATTATCGACACAATTGCCGCATGTACATTTGGGTCTGAATTGCCATGGAGCAAAATGGTAATAAATCACGCCCTCGCTGCGAGCAAACCAGGCAAAGCGAGTATTTTTGGGCCAGAGGGTCATAAAATAACGCCTGCCATGGCATCACTTGCCAACGGCACCTTGTCTCACTCCTTCGAACTCGACAACTTGCGCATGCCGTCTGTTGGGATACATCCAGGGGCAAGCCTAGTACCATGCGCGTTTAGCTTTGGACAAGAACAAGGCGTCAGCGGCAAAGATTTAATAACTGCATTTACCGCAGGCATTGAAGTGTTGAGCCGTATTGGCCAATCGTCCAACCACTCCTGTGAGGACATTGGTTTCCACAATCCTGGGATAAATGGTTGCTTTGGCGCAGCAATGGCAGCCGGATGGCTCATGGGCCTTGATCAGAAACAAATGACGAACGCACTTGGTATTGCTGGATCGCTTTGCTCCGGCTTGTTGGAATTTGCAGCATCTGGCACTGGTGGAATGGTAAAGCGGCTTCACCTTGGACGCACGTCAGAAAGTGGTGCTCTAGCAGCAACTCTTGCGAAAGACGGGTTCACTGGACCTTCAACAATTCTTGAAGGAAAATTTGGTTGGACCAATGTTTTTTGCCGTGACGCAGATCAGTCNAAGCTTACAGCTGNTCTCGGNAAGCAATGGGATGCATCACATATTGTCTTCAAGNGATNCGCATGCCACATCACAAGTCANACGCCTATTCAGGGCATTCTTGATNTTCAGGCTNAACATGGATTGAANGCTAGTGACNTNGCAGAAATTCTCATTCAAGGNNATAAAAAATGCGTCACTCACCATGACATTGNCGAGCCGTCGGATGTTATGCTCGGGCAGTATTCAAATAATTTTTGCATTGCATTAGCATTATTCAAAGATCCGATGGACCCNAGAAACTTCAGTCAGGANAACATCGATANCCCTGAAATCAGGGANATTTGCCGCAAGGTCAAAATTAAAGAGCTGCCAGACACCGAAAAGTTCGATTATAATTACGGNAGNCGGATCACCNTATCTCTTACTGACGGANGGGANTTANGACATNACGCNCCGAGNTTTAAGGGCCTTCCAACCGATCCACTTGATCGCGANGGCTTATGGCAAAAATTCTCNAAACTTTGCTACCGGNTNGGGGATAATGAGGCNGAACGCCTTTTTNANCAACTCTGCAATATCGAAAATANAGATGATATCANCACGATAAACNTNACCGGTGNAATGTAATNACNAANAGTGAACCCGGAAAGCCTACTAAATTNATTCAATTCTNTTCNACGACAGCGGTTGCNGGTCTTATCACTGCACTAATTTANTCGATGCGCGAGTACAACATTAGCGCTAAAAATANTTNGTTNNNAACNACGNTAGGTACCNTTGGCAGCTTACTTTTNNTTANNNAGCGCTANGGAACNAAATCAATCGCAGTGCTCACATTTATNATGTGGNTGGTTGTNGCAATAATCTTATTGATCTNAGCTCCATTGTTNTGAACGGAAAAGTGGCTNGGTCAGGCANCGATCCATTGCCTTGTGTCNTATTACNGGTGANAATATANNTTTTTTGTTGNCATTTGATTATTGAGANACATCTGCATCGCTGTTCACCAAAACAGCTGCTCTGCCAGTAACNAGGCCTGCTTCAATACGCGANTGCAATNCCTCTGCTTCCTCTAGTGGAACGACTTCACTAACTATTGGCCAAATCTCNCCGGAGGCAACGAGCTTCAATGCCTCCTTCACCTCATCACGTGTACAATACTTACTGCCAATCACTTCGCGTTCATATTTCAATGCATTGGTGTCCAGAGAAAAATTTTGTGGCACTCCACCAAGAACTACGAGTCTGCCGCCTCGATTTAGGCCAGCAAAACCCTCTTCTAAGGTNGCTGCCGACGCNATAAAATCAATCACAACATCGACGCCCCATCCACCGTTTACTTGTCGCAGTGCTTCACTAATATTTTCTTTTGATGCATCTATNGTCAGNTCAGCGCCCGNGTTAATGCACGCATCAAATTTTTCTGCCCGTGTATCAACTGCGACTACATTAGCTTGTGCCCATTTAGCTACTTGCACCATTTGCAGACCAAGCCCACCTCCAGCNCCAATCACGGCAACCCATTCCTCTGGTTTTATTCTACCCTTTTTTANCACCTTGATTGGTGTTGCAATCGCGTCTGTGATTACACCAGCNTCGGCTGGGCAACGTTTGTAATCTAAACTATTNGGCATCTTTATGAAATTGTATTCGGGAAGCTTNATAAATTCTGCATAGCCTCCGTCACAAGCTCGCCCAACATTGCCTTTATTTTGCAAGCATAGAGTTTCACGCCCAGCTCGACACCAATAGCACTCCCCACAATTCAGATAGTAATATGCTGTGACAGGATCACCAATACTGAGACCGTTGACATTTTTTCCGAGCTCAACAATCTCTGCGGTAATTTCATGCCCGATAANCCTAGGGTACGCNACTTTTGAGCGGCCAGCCCTGATATGCTGAATTGTTAAACCTGACCCACAAGAAATAACCTGTGCAACAGCTTCACCGTTGTCCGGTTTGGGGTCGGGTATTTCCATCATTTGGAAAGGAGCNCCAACGGCCGTCAATACCATTGCCCTCATACTTTCCCTCCTAGTATTGTTCTCTNAATAGACAGCTGTTTTGTTNGCTNAACTCTTTCATNTATNCCGCCACGGTGCATCGCCAACTAAATCANGAGGTTTCAACCACCAAATNGCAATCGGGCCAACACACAAAACTAAGAGCACACTGGCGAATGCAGCCATCCANCCAGTGACTGTTTGCCCTCCTGCAAAATCCAGNACGACACCAAAAGTCACCGAGCCCACAAACCCTCCACCGTAACCTAGCATAGAATGCAATGCCAATTGTGCGCCACGCCTAGCAGGATCCGCATTGCCGGAAGCCCCGGCTGTAAGCGCCGACGAGTCTGCATAAATGAGNATNCCATGAATAAGACACAANACCNCCGCGAAGGTGTANAGNGAAGTATTCACAGAAAATGCGACTAAAACGAGCGTCGCCATGGATGCAAATGAGACNCCNAAGACCCATTTTTGACGCCCTACTTTCATNGCNACTTCATTGCCGGAAATGCTGGCCCACGTACCTAACACACCTACTAAGAATGGAACGAAAACGGGTGAGACAAAAAGTGCGGAAGCTCCAGAATCAGCAGCAACATAAGCCAGAAAAACAACTATCCAACTTCGCTGAACAAACATTTCCCAAGTGTGTGCAAAATAGCANAATGAATANCCCACCGATGAAAAATTCTTCAATATTGGAATAAAATTAAAAACAGTGGTGGNNAANTTTTTAGGGGAGCATGATCTTCTGGGAATGTATAGAACAGCCAANATGAGAGCAATAAATGTAAATGAAGCTGCCGAAATGAANGCCGTCTGCCATGANCCAANCCTCTCTAAAGTGGCTGCTATAATAAAGGATAAAGAACCAGCAATTCCAACGCTNGCAGCNTGAAAAGATACCGAACGGGTCTGTAATTTACCAGTCAAGTGATCGGCTAAAATTTTGAGACCCGGCATATATGTGCCAGCCCAACCCAAACCAGCCAATATGCGAAAAATCAGGCCGTCGGCGAAATCGTGGGCCACAAATACNAAGCCNAGGTGTGNNAGCAAAGTCATAAAAACAGAGCTTACATAAATTTTCTTAGGATCAATCCGATCNGTCAAAGGCACAAGAAAGGGAACNGAGATCATNTAAGCACCATAGAAGATGCCCGTGAGCCACCCTGCTTCACTGTTGCTNAGCGACCATTCGNNAATGAANGTTGGTAGCAATGCTGGCAACGTATAAGCACCCATCTGCGANAATAGCTGGGCNACACAAATTACTAANATCACTTTTTTTGGAGAANCTTCNGTCATNCCGCTATGAAGGTATTGTAAAAANGGTCAAACTTCAAAACAGAATCATTNTCGTTCCCCTCAAACATANCTGCCTANNGAATATCTNTTGAAAATAATTNAGATAAATTAGCATCGATCTNCCTTCTCGCCTCAAATATCGTTACTATAGAGACAGATTAAGTTTTTTTGAGTAAAGTCTCNGNAGCAACTGTATGAGCCTTNGATAAGGGCTTCTTAAAATGGGGAGATGGCAGATGCAAACAGTTCCTATTTCAGACACAGAACGCACTGAAGTTCCGCGCCCTGGTGGCATGGGTTATAGACGAAATTACATTGGAAAGTCTGGCNCCATAGCGATNGGCCCTCAGGGCTTTCTTGTTGANAGAATGTACCCAAACCCAGTAATTGATCCGCATTTTCACGATGTAGATCAATTTCAAGTNGTGGTTGCAGGTGATGGCAGCATGGGAAAGCAAAAAGTCGCGCCNATTACTTTTCAGTATGCTGACGCATACACGCCCTATGGTCCAATAGTTGGCAATNATAATGGAATTTCTTTTTTCACACTACGTCCAATTGCAAGCGGCGGTCATTGGGTAATGCCGGGAAATCGTGAAAACATGAAAGGTCGAGCAGGANGAAANATNGCCGGCCTCTTCNATTATNAAAAGAAACTTCCTGATCGTGGGATGATTGAGCGCGACGACCTCATGGAACCTCAAAAGGACGGCGTAAATGCTATCGGATTTCGTTTAGGCCCAAACACNGATTTAAAATGNCCGCCATCTGATGCTGGNGGNCAATTTATACTTACCTGCTGTGGTGAATTTGATTTAGATGNNAAGGTTATGGAATCTAATTCACTAATACACNTGGAACCNGAGGAAGATCCCCCGNTCCTCAGGTCTGGNAATGACGGTGCTAGNGTNTTGATCATGCAGTTTGGGCGACCGTCTAACCGCCCNGGCTCAGACCCANTAAAAATGGCTAAAAGAGACCCANACNGTTACGTNGANAAACAGGTAAAAGCCGGNCAANTAGCGAATTAATGCGGNTANCACAGCACTATCTCGGCAATGATTNTGCAGCAANCCGAGGNGCTACTCATACNTGCTCACATTTCTATCATTCAGCCGCATGCTNNCCTTTCCGCGCCAAGAACTCGGGAAAAGCCTCAGTTGCAGAAGCATTTGGCATTATATCACGAGCATAGTTCTGTTCATTTTCCCATTGCTGCTCAAGATCTGCGTTCATATCTTTTAAAAGAAGGCGCTTACAACCCGCCACAGCTTCGTGGCTATTACCAGCAATCATGGTAGCTATTTCCATGGTTTTACTCCGAAGATCANCGGACGGAACNANATGATTNAACAATCCGCAGTCAAGTGCTTCCTGAGCCTCAACTATTTTTGCAGTAAAAAGAAATTCTTTTGCCTTGGGCCAACCTACTTGGTTCGGCAAAGTCCATGTNGCATTTATTCGTTTGTAAGCTGCCGCGAGAAACCGAAATTTTGTCTTTTCACTGCCAATACGCATATCAANGGATGAGGCTAAAACTGCACCACCACCATAAGCAATGCCATTGATCATACCAATTGTGGGCGTATCGGCAGCAGCCATTNGATAACCCCCGTAACGAGTTTGACGTTTCTTTTCGGCAATCTCATTTGGGTCACAGCCCTCATCGGCCACTTGCTCGTGGATGTCGCCCCCGGCGGTAAATGCACGGTCACCGGAGCCAGTTATAACGATACAGCCTATCCCAGGATTACTATCAAAATTAAATACTGCCTCTTGCAGCTCCCTATTTAAATCTCGATTCATAGCATTGAGTTTTTCCGGCCGATTTAGGGTAACAATACCAACACCGTTCTCCACCTCGGTAAGAATAGTTTTGTAGTCGCTCATTTCAAAATTCCCCATTAAAGTTCTTTTTAAAAATAACTGGTCAAAAGATTTCTTTGACTTCAAGCTCAATAGCCCCAGCAAATCAAATAAGGTCTTTTAAAGTAATCTTCACTTCAAGTTGCAGTATATTTAATTACGTTTGATTTTCTCCTCAAAGATGACCGAATTTAGTTAATAATAATACCGCTGATCTCAAAAACTGAAAATTAGATAAAGATATGGGACTATAATACCATGACATTGAATAATCAGGAATGGCTCAACCAAGTTATAGAGAACCCGATTGACCCGGGGAGACAAATCTGCGACCCGCACCATCACTTATTTATTTGCCGGCCAAACACGGAAGTCAACTATTTCCAATCAAAGTTTGCATCTGAAATTTCAAATAGTGGTCACAACATCGTGTCTACGGTTTATATAGAATGCAGAGCTATGTATCGAAATGATGGCCCGGACAAATTGAAACCGGTTGGCGAGGTAGAATTTGCTAACGGTCAAGCAGCTATGGCGGCTAGTGGCCTCTATGGCGAAACAAAAATTTGCGCTGGCATAATTGGCTATGCCGACCTGCGCTTAGGTGCCGCTGTTGGCGAGGTCCTTGATGCGGAATTGGCAGCAGCTGGGGACAGATTTAAGGGTATAAGATTCGCAGGCACATGGAATCCGGATCCTAAAATACGCAATGGCAGCAATAACCCCACAGATACTCAATTCCAGGAACCATTATTTAAGGAGGGCTTTGGTGAACTTAGAACACGCAATCTAGTTTTTGAGGCATGGTGCTACCATACACATCTAGAGCAAGTCACTGAACTTGCTCGAGCCTTTCCCGACATTACAATTATCTTAAATCACTTTGGAGGTCCTATAGGGGTGGGCTCATTTGCAGACAAGCGTGACGAGGTTTTTGCACAGTGGCAGATCGATATTAGCGAGCTATCAACCTGTGAAAATGTATATGCTAAGCTTGGAGGCTTACAAATGGATGTGAATGGCTTTGCATGGCACAAACGCGTAAAGCCCCCATCAAGCAGTGAACTTATGAAGGCAACAAGGCCTTGGCACTACCATACCATCGATGCATTCGGCACTAACCGCTGCATGTTTGAGTCTAATTTCCCCGTTGATAAATTTAGTTGCAGTTACGGCGTTTTGTGGAACAGCTTCAAACGCTTAACAGAAAAATTTTCACCCTCAGAGAAAGCGGATTTATTTCACGACAATGCTGTGAAATTATATAGCATCTGAAAACTAAACAGCATCAATATCGATTAGCTGAAGTACTTTGATAACTGAAGTACTTTGATAAATTGAGCCACTTCAGGTCTTGGATCGTTAATATTCCATTTCTTTTTTACNTTCTTGCAATCANTCGGACTGCACGATNTGAAGTTTCCGGCTCGCCTTCCTGATTANTNNAGTCNTNATTAATAATGATNATTNTACGACCAGCCTATGAATTTTCGCAAGGGCTCCCTGCTAACACTGNACAGGGTNTNGTATCGCCTTCATTAGGGAGCTTGCCANTTGAATGCNCGTTCCATTTGGAGTGGCACCTATCTTNNAATTGGCTCATGATNTGTGTAAAATNNANGCAAANAGCTTTAAATTGTGTGATTTTTNGGCTTNAGGATAACNTGTTTTTTCTTTTTNTAAATAAAAACAANATGTTAACNCACGGCACNAATTATGCACNANNACNNNTNNGAANTAGATGCACNCTCTGTCGGATNGAATTTTTTTAAGCACAAACTTATTCTACAATCTTCTTNTGTCNTNCTCNGAGAGATNAAGCATCATTAGTTTGCAACCTAGGNNGAACGNACTTCATGANAAAACACATAAATAGTTTTTTTGTGGCAATCGGCTTTNTGGCCTTTGCCNTTTNTAATTCTGCGGCATCAGTNGCGAAAGAATCNAATTTAATCTTCTATTCTTCTCTCAGCACCGCCGCTCAAGCGACGNTAGTTAAGGCGATCGAAAANAAATTTCCNAANATAAAGGTNGAATCAATTACNGCTGGAGGNGTTAGCCTNTATCAACGTTTCGTNGCAGAGCGAACCGCTGGCAAAGGTAAAATTGATCTACTGCACTTCAGTTATACTCCCGGTTGGTATGATCTCGCAAAACGGGGATACGTNAGTAATGTAACTCAGTTTCCCGAAGCTAAANAATTTCCNGCCTGGGGTAAGGATGAANAGGCACAATGGGTAGGCCTTCGCGCNCCAACANTACAAGTAATTTANAATACAGATAATGTAAAACCAGGCGAGGAGCCNAAAAGTTTTGCTGANCTTACCACGCCGAAATGGAAGGACCGACTAGTACTAGTTGATCCCTTCCAATCAGCAGGTCTTTGGGATTTCTTTTATGCGGCCGACGGCTTTGGTGAGAAATATATTAAAGGNCTNTTATATAACGGCGCGCTTGTNCAATCGCGGATGGGAGCATCAACCGAGCGNGTTGCAACCGGTGAACGAGACGTAACAATGGTGTTTGANTATATAGCTATTCGGCGCATCAACAAAGGCGCCAAAATNAAAATAGCCCCCATGAANGAGGGGACACCTGTCGTTCCNGCNTCTTTTGGNATNGTTAAAGGCGCNCCAAACCCNAAGAANGCCGAAAAAGTGTACAGGTGGATTCTTTCNANAGAAGGGCAAACAGTCATNACACAAGACGTTAAAATAAATTCNGCTCGCTCCGATGTGCCGCATGTNAAAGGTATTCCATACCCTTTTAAAGCGATCAGTTCTNATGCTGAGAAGGTTTATAAAGAACAGAATAAATACCGAGACTTTATGACCAAGCATATTCGCGAGGCTAAAAAGAAATAACTTCGACCTGNNTANATCCTNNAATTANTAGCATCCCCATNCGATGAATATGTTCAAGTTTCCAAGCACCGTTCGTAGTCTCGAATGGGGATGCCTTTTTCTTGTCGGATTTATTGTTCTCTACCCATTGTTTTGGCTGCTGTTAGGCAGTGTAAAGCCCGACCTCTCTAGCAACGAATATAATTTNGATGCGTTCGTTGCAATTTATGAGTCTCAATACATGGGAGAGGTNCTCCGTAATACTGCGGTTATGTCGATTGGTGTCACAATTCTTGCGGTNTTGATTGGCGTACCGCTGGCTTGGATAGTGGGTCGNACTGACACCCCATTNAAAGACTATATCAGCATGACAGCGATACTACCGTTTATCATGCCGCCAGTGGTTGTAGCTGTTGCATGGGCATATCTGGGCACACCAAGGGTTGGCTTCGTTAATATGTTCTGGAAATGGGTCATGGACACCAAAGACCCTCTATTCGATATATTTACAATGGGCGGTTTAATTTTTGTTATGGCTTTGTCGCTCGCACCCTATGTNTTCATATTTACAGTCACCGCATTCAAAAATATGGATCCAACGTTGGAAAATGCGGCTCACATAAGCGGTGCAGACAAGTGGCAAACAACGCTCAGGATTACCATTCCAATGGCAGCGCCGGCAATATTATCCGGAGCCTTATTAGTNTTCATTCAATCGCTTGAAATATTCGCAATTCCAGCAACNATTGGTGTATCGGGTGGCATATACGTTTTNGCNACTCAATTGTGGCGGATGATGATCGGCATTCCGCCAAACTTCTCTCATGCNGCAGCAATGTCCATNCCGATCCTATTAGTTTGTGGTTTAGCTCTTTGGGGACAAACCAAAGCCCTTGGCCGAAGTGCNAAATATACAACAGTTGGAGGCAAAAGTTTTCGGCCACGCTTNATACAACTTGGCAAATGGAAATACCTAGCTCTTGGTTTTTCTGGCTTTTATCTTCTAGTTTCGGCAATTTTACCAATGCTAACACTAATTTACGGCACTTTNATATCAAACCGTGGGCGNCCACC
Organism: Rhodospirillaceae bacterium; assembly: GCA_002718015.1. Classification (GTDB taxonomy): domain Bacteria; phylum Pseudomonadota; class Alphaproteobacteria; order UBA8366; family UBA8366; genus UBA8366. The sequence continues at coordinate 3,929 of PBCW01000035.1, read as the reverse complement.
TACACTCGAGTTTCTNACGCTNGGNCATATAGAAGAAGTACTGCTTGGCGATGGTGGTGCGGTCATATTACGCTCAATAGAAAATAGTCTTCTTTTGAGTTTTCTTGGTGCCACAATAGGCATCGCATTAGCAGCCGTAGTCGCTTACTTTGTCGTNAGGAGTAAGTGGCGCTTACGCGGCACACTCGATTTCCTNGCNCTAATTCCTGTGGCCATACCAGGTGCAGTAATCGCTATCGCAATGTTATGGGCTTATATTCGTGAACCGTTCAATCTTTACCATACTCTNTGGATAATACTTCTTGCCTACATAACACGGTTNCTCCCGTTTGGNGTAAAGGCTGTTTCAAATTCTATCACTCAAATTCATGAAGAGCTTGAGCGGGCAGCCGCTATCAGCGGGGCAAACTGGTTCACTGTTTTTTGGCGAGTTCTNGTGCCGCTGGCAATGCCAGGAATAGTTGCTGGATGGATTATTTTATTTGTATCAATGATGCGTGAGCTATCAGCTTCTATNATGCTTTTTAGCTCAAATAAGGAAGTCATTGGNACCATTCTGATACAACTTTATGACGAGGGATTATTTTCNCACGTATGTATTTTGTCATTGATAATTGTGATCCTGTCACTTGGNTCNGTGGCATTNGTACGTTGGCTCACCAAACAAACTGATGTGGAGGGAATAACCTGATGCAGAACGTCCGCGTAGAAAATCTCGTGAAGCGCTTCGGTGANGTGACTGCAGTTGCCGGTGTTTCTTTCAATGTGCCAAAAGGNGAATTACTNACTTTATTNGGACCNAGTGGATGCGGAAAAACGACGACACTGAATATGATTGCGGGTTTTGAAGATCCAGATGGCGGGGACGTGTTTGTTGGTGACCGGCTAATATCTAGCTCAAGTGAAAATGTACTTTTGCCGCCGCATGAACGTAACCTAGGGATGGTATTTCAATCTTACGGNCTTTGGCCACATTTAAAGGTTTGCGAGAATGTNGCCTTTGGACTGCAAATGCGAAAAGCAGACAAGAGCCANATATCTGAAGCAGTGGANAGGGCACTTGATTTGGTTCGTCTTAATGGTTTAGGCNATCGTTACCCGTCACAGCTATCGGGAGGCCAACAGCAGCGCGTTGCATTTGCNCGCGCNTTAGTCTACGAGCCTGATGTGTTGTTACTCGATGAGCCACTATCAAATCTCGATGCAGCTCTGCGTGAAGAGATGNGGCTCGANNTAAAAGAGCTACAGGCCGAAACAGGCATNACGACGATATTTGTCACTCATGACCAAGTTGAAGCAATGGTAATGAGCGACACAATTATTGTTATGAATAATGGANATATTGAGCAGATGGGTCCGCCCAACGAAGTCTANCAGAAACCTGCAAATCAATTCGTTGCTGGCTTTGTCGGCGTNTCAAATCTTCTGTCTGCTNAGATAGTTGACGTTCCCAGAAGTGATGGAAAAACACCAATAAAACTNGGAGAAACAANAATTTTTTGCGATGCCATGGGAGCAATAAAAGGTNATCANGTCACTCTTTCCATTAGGCCCGAAGACTTGGTNGTTGTCCCTAAAAAGCCNAAGAAAAATGNGCCAAATATTNTGCAATGCACTATAGANAAATCTGTATACATGGGGGGAATGNTGGAAATATGGGCNAACGCATACGGTCAACAATTACGCATTCACGGCCACCGTTTGCCGNTATTNAGCAGAGACGATANNATTTATGTGCANATGGATCCGTTATCGGTAAAAATTATTGCTTAAGNNATTAAACTNTCTGTTTGGATCCTTGATCNNTTGAGAGACCTTTTATGAAGCCACTTATTTATATNGTTGCGACNGGCGGAACAATTGCATCCAACTANGTAGTGTCTGANGGTGACTTGGCTGCCCCAGCAACCGTNGATGATCTAATTTCTGCCACTCCAGAAATAGCTACTTTTGCGGATGTCCGATCGTTACANCATANNAATATCACGAGCGACCTTATGGATATTCCTNACGTTGTTGAGCTAGGAAAGCTGGTTCGCAAATTACTAGAGGATGANATCGTTGCGGGTGTTGTGATTACGCATGGNACCGCTACATTAGAAGAAACTGCATTCTTCCTTGACCTTACCATANNAAATGAAAAACCCGTGGTTGTAACTGGAGCCATGCGCAATCTGTCCGAAACAGATGCGGATGGCCCCCGCAATATCCTTTATAGCGTATTGACTGCNGCCCATAGCGACTCTCGTAGTCGCGGAGTTTTAGTCTCTTTCAACGGGGAAATCTANNGTGCTCGCGATGTTATCAAAGTCCACTCCATGCAAGTTAACGCCTACGCATCACGNGATAGCGGACCTCTCGGTATGGTTTCGAANGACGGTTTGATATATTTTGCAAAACCGGAGCGTCGCATCTTCATAAACGTTGAAGAGATGAGTGCNAATGTCCAATTGTTAAAAGTCACTCAGGGCATNAANGATCTCTTAATTCGGGCATGNATAGAANATGATGTTGATGGCATTGTCATNGAGGGNATTGGCGCCGGTAATGTTAATATACCATATTATAACGCTGTTTGCGATGCGCTTAGGGNAGACATCCCCGTAGTNATAGGTCATCGAATGTCTAGTGGCAGGNCATTCTTCAACAAAGGACACGATGGTTCATTTAAAAGTATGATTGANAAAGGAGCTATTCCCTGTGGTTATTTAAGCTGCGTTAAAGCCCGCATCTTGTTAATGGTTGCGCTCTCGCATACTAACGAAATAGAAACAGTACGGCATATATTTTCACAGGTATCTGCAGTTCACTCGTTGTAGATCAAACTTTNTTAAGTATTGAAATCNTNGTATTCNGTAGAANANNCTCTTTTTANTAATTCTNTTATNAAGTNAATANATTTATTTNCTNTTTTNTNTANATATNTTNCAANAATATTNTGNAAANNNNATTTTTTNTNATATTTTATTTNAAATNTNTANAAATANATNNATATTTTTNCAAGAGTAATACTTNCGCCNNTTTGCCCCTACCATNAGACGCATTTTCGCTATATTGTAAANTTGAGACATGNANTTATTCGATGAGAGTTATGATGNGCCAAAACNNTACTATGGAAATAATTCAATCTTTACTCGCCAGTAAAGAATTGAGTGATGATACACGTGAGGATTTGGGTGACTTTNAAAAAGACATTGAAANGGGCAATTTGCACAAAGATGACGAAGCTTATGTGCAAGCCTTAGCGAACCGGCTNAATGTTTTGACCGNTTCAAAAAAAGTATNAAAGAACAAANGANNTAANAGNGCTACACGCACCAATGCCGGGTCNATTGATTGGCAAGAACGCGCAGTCATTGCTGAGGCACGAGTCGAGGAACTAGAAAATGACGTCACAAATCTAAAGAAAAAAATAAAGGACAATAATAATAACCCGCAAAAATCATCGAAAAACTCTTGGGATAAAAAAGAACTTCAAGATCTCATTGATCAGTTGTATGACGCAGAGAATGATCAGCTTCAAAAAATAAGTAATGAAGATGCATCAGCGATCTTAAAGAAAATGAAAGGTGATTTCTCATGAATGTCGCCATCAGCGACTGTTTTTGACTTCAATCCGCTGAAGCTCTCGTCCCTCTTCCATATCAAAAATAATTAGATACGTTTGATTGTCTGGCATAGACAATCTCAACAAGATACGATTACCATTCATTCTGGTCTCACGAATTTCCGCTCCTACAGGGAGAGTTAAAGGCAAAGGATTTCGAACTAAGGTGCCCCTTTTTTCACCTTCAGCAAAATTTGCGGCAATTCCATAGGCTAAAAAACCTAAACCAATTAATATTAAGAAAGCCATAGTGACAACCAGAATTTTAAGAGCTTGTAGTTTCATAATTGGAGGCTACCGTTTGTTTTGCAAAATGAGTGAC
>PBCW01000034.1 GCA_002718015.1 Rhodospirillaceae bacterium | reverse complement strand
TAGCAAAACATCCGGCTAGAATGAGACCGGTTCCAAAGAATGCTTCTGACCTGTTTTACGCTCTACGAGAAGATTACGCTTTTCAAGAAGCTTTCTATCTTTCCAGGAGCATCCGCCAGATGGCCCTTCTCCAACATTATCTAATATTGGATTTAAAACAGTGCCCGCTACGTCTCTCTGAGACCAATTTCCTGGTGTACATTCTTGCCGTTCAAGCACACCGGACTTATCGACTGACCCCTCGCATTTTGCATCGCTTGATGAGTTATGATGTAAGCAAATGAACGGTATATCTACAATTGCGGAATAGCGTTTTCCGTCCTGGGAGTAGACGATAGCCAGCTCGCAACGCAAAGGACCATCTGCACCACTATCGTCCGTCGTAGCCACTAAAACCGCTTTATGTCCAGCCCAATATGGTAATTTTGCTCTATCTTCAGCGTCTTCACCAAGTATCTCTGAAGACAAAAACATAAACAAAAATGCGCCTATGATGATTTTTTTCATTTTGAAACCTTGTTTGCCGGCACCCTCGGAGAAGCTATTACATAACACTTAATCATGAAAAAAAGTTCGATATAAACATTAGGTATTAGAATATTTTATGGTACTATTAAAGACATTCAAACTAAACAATATCTACGAATTCCACCTCTGCATAATTAATAAAACCCACTGNGTAGTGGGTTTCTTCANTTNGATACCAGGNTTCGACANGTTGCCTGANATTCCACCCNAACCTCTCCGGCTAGCTGTCNNTNNNACANTCAATTGGAACTTAATTTAATGAAGCGCTGTCTTNTCCCAGTTGTTCTGCTATCTCTCTTGTTCNCNTCATTTGCNAACGGTGNAACGTTNATTTGNAGAGTTACCGGATTGACCTGCTCCGAGATTGATTCTGAGGGNCTGGTTGNACGGAAGGGCCTTTTCTACCACAGNCTTTCTGAGNCACCCTTTACAGGGANGGTGACAGGAAAAGAGCGCGGGTCAATTAAAAACGGTAAGTGGGATGGCCCCTATATTCGTTACCACAACGATGGCGGGGTGAAGGTAAAGGGAACCTACTCGGATGGTCTNTATCACGGCGTTTGGCTTTGGTATTTTCAGAGCGGAAAGTTAGANACCAAACAAACCTATAAAAGGGACAGCAGGGATGGNCCCTATCTCAATTATTACNANNANGGNCAGTTANGNGCCAAAGGAAGTTTCAAAAATGATAAGTATGACGGCCCTTTTGTTTGGTACTACCAAGATGGGCAACTGTGGTCTCAAGGANATTATAAAGACGGTTNAAGATACGGTTCCTGGTTAAAGTATCACAAAAACGGACAGTTACAGGAAAGGGGAAACTTTAAGGGTGGAATAAAAGACGGCTTGTGGAATTTCTTTTTAAAGGATGGCACAAAACGAACNGCCCCTTGCAGCCGTGGATTTGATGANGGTTCTGGAACCTACANANACGGAAACAAAGNTTCTANTTAGCCGGCGCCACCCNTAGTCACTCCCATTGCTAGTGTGATAAAGAAAAACNAATTATNATATNGTTATACGATCGCCTTCACCCCTCACCTATTTCCTTAGCGACTATATCTTTTTTTTTGTGTAACGTTATCCCAAACGGAGTTACCAGAAATGACAAAAGCAGCTAATTTGATTTTCTTNCTTACGGACAATCATGCNCGATCNATGCTTGGGTGTTACGGGCATCCGACAGTAAAGACTCCTAACTTAGACANAATTGCNGAGATGGGTGTGCGTTTTGACAATGCCTATTGCGCTAGCCCGCTTTGCTGCCCATCGCGCGCTGCTATGGCGAGCGGTCTATATCCTCATCAGAGTGGCTATTGGGATAATTACTTTGCATATGATGGNGATCACCCATCCTGGCATGGCCAGTTGCGTGACGAAGGACGGACCGCAGTTGCTGTCGGCAAGCTTCATTACCTTTCCAATGAAATTGCCCAGGGGTTCAGCGACGAAGTCGTTACCATGCACATTCATAAGGCAACGGGGGATCTAGTTGGCTTGTTGCGAGGGACNGACGAGGGTGTTCCTGAAAGAATTAGCTTTCGCAACATGTACGGCGAGTCGGGAGTTGGAGAAGCGCCATATCANAAGTATGACCTTGATGTNACCAAGTGTGCAATAGAGTGGCTGAATTATGAAGCTCCAAAAATAAAAGAGCCTTGGGTTCTGCTGGTGTCCTACGCCAGTCCACACCCACCATTCACAGTTCCTGAACGGTTTTTTGATATGTATCCACTCGATAAAGTACCCATGCCTGTTCAATGGGACGAGCGCAGTCGGCCCGATCACCCTGCTCTGAATCACATTCGCCGAGTAGATTGCCTATCGGAGCCGGTTGATGAAAATTTCGTGCGNCGCACCGTGGCAGGCTACTGTGGTTTGGTATCACACATTGATGAGCAAATTGGTGAGGTTATGCGCGCAGCNNGTGAGAGCGGCATTTTAGAGACCACGCGTTTGCTTTATACGAGCGATCATGGTGAAGCNGCGGGCAATCATGGTATGTTCGGAAAATCAACGTTGTATGAACACTCACTTGGCATCCCCCTAATGATGTGTGGCCCTNATATCCGGGAAGGAACAGTTGTTGATGAGATCGTTTCTAATGTGGATCTGTTTGATACCATTNTTGAAGGNGTCGGGTCTTCGGTAAAAGGAAGTAACAATGATCGCATGGGAGCATCTCTTTGGCCCCTTATCGATGGCGTTCGAAATCCCCGTCTAGGCTTTGCTGAAGTTCATGTTAAGTCAACAAAGGANGCAGCCTATATGCTGCGAGACAGCAATATGAAGTTGATCTATCACGTTAATTCCCCATCGCAAATGTATGATCTTAATGCCGATCCACTTGAAACTAATGACTTAGTTAACGACCCTGCCTACTCCGATACTTTGGGGCGCTTGGAGCGCGAACTGCGGAAAATTATTGATCCAGAGGCAGTAGACGCGCGCGCAAAAACTGCTCAATNAACTCACGCAGAACGTAATGGTGGCGTCGATGCCATACGCAATCAACAAAATATCACTATGACACCACCGCCAGTATAACACTATATGAGTTATCACGATTTGATAAAAACAACCGAATATTCTGCTGAATGAAAATCATTTGCAGAAGGCAACCCAGGATGAAGCATATTCTGCTAGTGCTTTTCTGTATTCGTAATTTTGTTTTATCATCTGGTCACGATATTTAGAGAAAGATTCCTCCCGCGCTGCTTGCTTATTCTGCTTCGCGATTTCTTTTTTTTTCTCCAATTCAGGCCATCTTTTTCTACTGTAGAGATAGGCCCTCATGGCAGTTTTTATGTCAGATTTCAGAGCTTCACAGTAATTTTTATTATCTGTTTTATCCATCCCACTGCCAACACTTGGCAAAGTCATAAGAAACGCAACCATGCCAATAGTCAGCCATTTTTTCGTGAACATATGGGTCACCCTTATCTGTAAAAGTTCCGCCCTAGTCTTTGAGCAACGGAACACTTCGACCAAAATTTATTACCCTTGATCCTAATATAGGCAAAATTAAATATTTCCGTGTCTACCAAGAAAATATTGAGCTTGGGACGGCTTCAAATTCTAGGTCTTTCGGAATACGCTCAATCATCGCTTCAAGATGGGGCATAGCCTCTGTGAGGTTGGCTAGTTGCGGCTCGTCGATTTGCATACCTTGAGACTCAATCCGTACTCGGTATTGCTCTAGCGCAGTTGGGTCAATCGTATCTAAACTAACGTCAGTCGTGATTGGATTTACATAACTCTCTGGATGTTTCAAAGCTGGACGTATGTCGCGCCATTTCGTTGCACGCTCGTAGGCGTGACCTATACGGAGAATAGTTTCTTCATCAAAGGGTTTTCCAACGATTTGCATTGCCAACGGAAGTCCCTCTGGCGTAAAGCCGTTGCACACACTTAAAGCTGGTAGCTGGGCCGCATTGAACGCACCGGTGAGCGGAGGTTTCGCAAAATTTGCTTCCGCACGCATCTGTGACTGTACAGGCGCCGGCCCATAAGTTGTAGCCGTGAAAAGCGCATCAAGCGTTTCCATCGCATGTACAGTCTTATTTGCGAGGACCCGCTGAAACCTGAGCGCATTAGAATATTCAACTGCAGACACTAATGCTCCGGGCATAATACGGTAACGTGTCACTGCACTGTAAAGTTCTGGCTTCGAGAGCAGGCTTTCGCGGTGAATGGCGAACGCCTCGCTCACAATAATTATACGCGTCACTGCCTGGTAGTCTGCTAGAGGTGGCAGGGTTACATCCACGACCGTTGCGCCGAGCTCCTCTAGNGTCTGAGCAGCATCTTCCATTGCTGCCACTGTTGTGTCATCGGCTGGTGTATCTCGCTGATAGAAGTGACGAACCATACCGATCCGCATACCCTTCAGATGCTCCTGCAACGCGCTTTTATAATCGGGAACCTCACGTTTTGCCGAACACGGGTCGAGTGAGTCATGCCCCGCAATGATCTGCAGCATAATTGCTGCATCCTCTACCGTCCAAGTAAGAGGACCACATGTATCGAGGGTCCAAGATAATGGCAGGACACCACGTTTACTGACCCTTCCGTATGTCGGCTTCAATCCGGCGACACCGCAAAACGCTGCTGGCAGACGAATAGAACCCGCCGTATCACTACCAAGAGCGCCTGGGACCATACCAGTTGCCACAGCGGCGCCCGAACCACTGCTGGATCCGCCAGGAAAACGGTCCAATAGCCAGGGGTTTGATGCAGGCGGCCACGGCAAGTCGTATGCTGGACCGCCTGTGGCAAATTCATGTGTAGCTAGCTTTCCTAAAAGCACAGCACCCGCACCATAGAGACGCTCGGCACATGCCGAATCATGCGCTGGAATACGGTTCTGATATAAAGCAGAGTTCCCCGTGGTAGCGATTTTACGTGTGTCGTATATATCTTTAAGGGCAAATGGTATGCCGTGCATAGGTCCACGCGGCCCGATGCGTCGGATCTCTTCCTCTGCGGCTCTCGCTTGGTCTAAAGCGAGATCGGCCGTTACCTCAAGGAATGCATTTACATCCGGATTATGTTTTTCAATCACACTCAGACATGCTTCCGTCAACTCCACTGGCGATAGTGCACCAGATGCTATTTCACGAGCGCACTCGGCTATACTTTTCAAATGTAGGGAGTTCCCCATTAAAATAATCCTCCAACGATGTGACCTTAAATACTAATGTAATCCTATACCATGAGACTTAGCTGTAACATTATGCCTGAGGATTAATATAATTTATTGTTGGGCCTGCAGAAGAAATACCGAAGGAACAAAAATCTTGAATACAACTGCGCCAACAGAGCTTTGGAAAAGGATAGCTGGGATATGTACCCACGCTTTTTAAAAAGTTTAAGGTCGGGGCTTGAAGAAGTTATTTTTAAAGATACCGCTTTTTAATAAACTAGTTTGATATTTTTGCTTTTAAAACCGCTCGGAGTAATTTCCCGACTTGGCCTGCTTTTACTTTCTTTTTTGTCCATTTCCAGTCGCTGGTATGGACTGCCACTATGTCAAGGCTAGGAGCCACAATAATGAATTGTCCTCCATTGCCTCTCGCCGAAAATGCGTCGTCTCCGAGGTGGTTTTTAAAGTGGCGCCGACCAGGACGCACTGTCCACCACATTAAACCATAACCAACACTCTTACTGCTTCGTCGGCTTGTTATTGAGTGGGTTCTAGTACTCTCCTTTATCCAAGCCTCTGGTATTATTTGTTTTCCACGCCACCGCCCAGACCGGGCAAAAAGTAAACCAAACCTCGCCATATCGCGAGCAGTTACGCGAAATGGATAAGCCGGGTAACGGGAAAGATACTCTTTGTGAAAACGGCCATCTGAAGTTTTAAAGTCCTGCATCCCAATAGGTTTGGCTATTTTGTTGTAAAAGGCACTGAAGATATCGGTTTCGGTTAACTGATGGAAAATTGTTGCTAGGACATTAAAGTCCCAATTATTGTAAAACCAATATTCACCGGGTTTATAAGAACCCCTGTCGGGCCGTTGAATTGTCTTTTTAAAGGATGTGTACGCTGCCGGATGGTAAACACCAGACCTAGACCGAAGTAAATCGATGATGCGTGCAGATTTTTCTGTTGCGGAAAGCTTATCATCCTCGTCAATACCGAGAGCTTCAAGGCTAGCATTCAAATCGATCTGGCCCGTTTCTGAGAAAGCTCCGAACAATGAACTTAAAAAACTTTTACGCACTGAAAAAACATCGAGCTTTTCGTGTGTGTTCCCCCACGAAATGAGAAGCTGGCCCTTATATACAACAATGAAAGCGTTTGAAGCCATACGTTTAAATATTCTTTTGGCCTGTTTCAACATGACATTTGAGAAACCAAAAGATTCAGGTTTTTCAATCACATCCCATCTTTTACCAGGGTAAACTTCACTCGCTGCCAAATCACTTAATAACACCGTGAATAGAACAACAAACGCTAAACGTGGCATGAATGGTCAACTTTCATTTAATGTAGTCCCTCTTTATAAAATTTAAGCTAGCCCTTCAGTCCTTTTTCTTTGATTAAGATAATCAGAGCTTTCGAAATCTCTAAGTACAGAGACCGAGTTTTTTGCTGGTGTTTTAATAATAGTAATTAGCTAATCCAACAACGTAGATATTAGCATGAGTATTGCTTGCCTAAAGTAGGCACTGCTATGCCTTTGCGGTCCGCATATGCTTGTGAAAAACATATTGGTGCTCCAGCTGCACCTGATGATTGAAAAAATAGGCGGGAAACCATAGACTTTTAAAACAAGAACCCACAAACATTTTAAAAATTAAATATTAGTGACAATGCCCGATCTTAAACTCGCTACCGAAACTTTTGATGCNTTGTATAAAAACTCGCTGAACCCACCCGGGGTGACTCGTGCGCCATATGGCATGGGCGAGGATATGGCACACTCGTTGATCTACGAGATAGCTAGCAATCTTAATCTTGATATTTCTGTTGACTTTGCAGGCAACCAATATGTGACCCTACCGGGACGAGACCGCAATTTGCCTGCGGTTTTCATCGGTTCGCACATGGATACAGTACCCCATGGTGGTAATTATGATGGAGCGGCTGGTGTAATAATGGGGTTGACTGTTCTACAGCACTTTNGAAAGATTGCCTGGCAACCCCCTCAAGATATTACCGTAATGGCAATTAGGGCAGAAGAAGCATTATGGTTCTCAGCGCCATACATTGGCAGCCGAATGGCATTCGGACGCTTGCCAATCGAAGATTATGATACCCTAGAGCGTTTTGANACNGGCCTAAGTCTCGGCACACATATAGAAGAGGCAGGCTTTAATNTAGCCGCACTAAAGTCTGGNAAGTCATGGCTAACTGCAGATCATATTCGTTGTTTTATTGAGCCGCATATTGAACAAGGGCCTACCTTGGTCGACGCCGAAGTGCCAGTCGGAATAGTGACCGGCATTCGNGGTAATCTTCGTTATCGAGATTGTAAAGTCCACGGAGTATATGGCCACGCCGGTGCGGTTCCGCGAAAAAGTAGAAGTGATGCTCTATTTGCNGCTGTCGACTTCGCAAATGCTCTCGANAGACATTGGGATGATTACGACGCGTCGGGCATTGATTTTGTATGTACAATTGGTGANTTTTTTACGGACCCAGAGCANCACGGCATGACGAAGATTCCAGGTGATGTCAGGTTCACAATGGACATTCGTAGNCTTGATTCCAAAATACTGATTTCCACCGATAAGNCCCTTCAAAAAAAAGCTNNACAGATTGCATCGAGNCGAAATGTAAANATTGAGCTTGGCCAATTTCGTGANGCCAAGCCAGCTATAATGAATAAAAAGTTACGTGAAATATTTTACCAATGCGCNGAAAAGCTCGATATCGCNGTAATGCCNATTTCGAGTGGTGCGGGNCACGATTGTGCAACTTTTGCTAATGAGGGTATTCCCTGCGCAATGATTTTTATAAGAAACGAAAATGGCAGTCATAATCCAAATGANAAAATGGAAATGACAGATTTTGGTGAAGCAACGCAACTGTTAACATCTTTCATTNAGTCATTAGNTTGAGGACGAGATGTTAGTGAATTTTTTCGCGTTCNTATAAGANTNAGACAAATCAACTCTTGGCTNGCGACTATGCACACAAAGGAGNNAGTGCCATGGGCTNATTGGCAGGNTTATTCCCAAACACCTATTCTCAGGCAACGTGAATATCTTTCAATACCTAACTTTACATTGTCTGGGATTGTATTTTTACATGTTTNGTTGGCGAATTCGCATCGTTCGGAAAACGAACAATTACTCGGCGCATTTGACAGATTTGGGGGTGAACCAGGGATAGCATGTAAACGCTTACCAGAACTATTAGCGTGGATTGTCGATGACAAAAGGCCTTTGGTNTAAGGGTGTTTAGCGTCGTTAATTACCTCGGCTAAGTTACCGGTTTCTACGATCTGTCCACCATACATTACNGCTATGCGATCACCAATTTCAATAGAGACNCCGATNTCGTGGGTAACAAAAATAATNCTNAGACCAAGTTCTTTTTGGATNTCCTTCAGAAGNAGAAGAATTTGGATTTGCACCGTTGCATCNAGTGCTGTGGTAGGCTCATCTGCAAGCAAAATCATCGGGTCACAAGACAGAGCTAATGCGATCATTGCNCGCTGCCTCATGCCTCCCGACATCTCAAATGGATAGTTGTGAAGACGATCTTTCGCAGATGGGATTCTAACGAGATCTAGTAGCTCTAAGGCTTTCTTNTCTGCTTCGCTTTGACTACACCCGGCATGATGTCGGATCCCTTCCGTGATTTGTTGGCCGACGGTAAAAACAGGATCGAAAGATGTGGCAGGTTCCTGAAATATCATAGCTATTTGTCCGCCTCTTAACNGGTTCAATCGTCTGGCTGACATGGTNAGNATTTCTTCGCCATTAATTTTNATACTGCCCTCAACAGANGTNATATTTTTTGGCAATAGACGCTGAATAGCACTAAGGGTGACGCTTTTNCCAGAGCCAGACTCACCTAACACGCTTAAAACTTCGCCGCGTTTNAAACTGAACGAGACGTTATTAACTGCATGAACAGAGTAATCNGGCGTAACAAACTTGACCTTGAGNTCACTTACCGAGAGTANANTTGGGGNAANGTTTTTAGAGTTATNTTTCAACTGTTCAGACCTTTTTNANCATTAAGCACNCCTACCTNGGTCNCGTTCGAAGCCAAGTGACACGCTGTTAGGTGATCTACATTATCTGTACTCTGGAGCTTTGGGTTTACNGTACGGCATAANTCCGTAACTTTCGGGCACCGCGTGTGAAATTTACAGCCCNAAGGGGGATTTATTGGATTTGGTGGGTCGCCCGTGATTGGAACAGTCTTGAGCTTGCGAGAGGGATCCATAGATGGTTGTGANGCAAGTAAGGCCTCNGTATAAGGATGTTTTGGAGAGTTGTACACATCCTCTACGGTGCCATACTCAACAACTTCCCCCAAATACATAACCATGACTTTGTCAGAAATATATTTAACCACGTTTAAGTCATGACTGATGAAAATATATGTCAATTTCAAATCTGATTTAAGGTCTGTCAATAAGTTTAAAACTTGTGCCTCTACCGATTTGTCTAAAGCAGATACCGCTTCATCTAAAATTATGACNTCTGGCCCCATTGCTAACGCTCGGGCTATATTTACTCGTTGTCTTTGTCCTCCTGACAANTCATGGGGATACCGATGTAGATAAATATTTGGGTCNAAACCNACTTGATCCATNACATGCTTGCTTCCGAGTATGGCTTCTGAGGGCTNTTTNCCATTAGATATNGGACCAAATGCGATACTTTCTTCTATCGGCATGCGGGGATTTANTGTTGCATAGCTGTCTTGAAAGACCATTTGCATTCGATGCCGCAGATCCCGGACAGAGATACCGCCNCGCTTTTCAACTGCTAAACCATCAATGATTATTTCTCCTGCATCTGGTTTTATTAGCTGAATTAGTAGGCGAGCGACGGTCGATTTTCCGCAACCAGACTCCCCTACAACACCAAGTGTTTCTCCTTTAAAGACATCAAAAGAGACGTTTTCAACTGCTTTAACAGCAGGGGGNTTTTTCAAAAAAGGAATTTGGGTGCCGGTTTGNAAATACTTTNTAAGATTCCTAACTTTCACAAANCTTTTATCAATCTTTNCCATAATTTTTCCGCTATCTAGAAAATAATTTGAAAGATTTTTTGAANCTGTCCGATACNGGAAAAAAGCCCATATCCACATNANAGTNCATATTNACATNTTCACATCCATTGCGCTTCTCAGCCCGTCACTCATTAGATTGAAGCAGAGAGACGTAGTAAATATCATGACGCCTGGAAGCGCACAGACCCATGGGTTCACGTATATCGATTGTCTTAGTGTGCTCAACATAAGACCCCAATCTGCCTCCGGAGGGCTTACACCCAAGCCCAAAAAACTTAACCCAGACGCTATAATAATGCTCACACTGACTAAACTTGTGCAGTAAATAAATATGGGCCCAAGCGCATTTACTATNATNTGGGATANTATAATACGGCNGTTACTAGCCCCAGATGCCCGCGCTGCATCAATAAAATCAAGGCTCTTGATTTGAACCGTAATGCTTTCAGAGACACGTGTGATGGGNGGTATAAAAACAAGNGTAAGNGATAAAAGTCCATTTTCTANTCCAGCACCGATAGCTCCTGAAATTGCAATCGCCAACATTACCGAAGGAAATGCATAGAATATATCCATTGTNCGCATTATCAGCATGTTAGTTCTTCCACCAACATAGCCNGCGATAAGTCCACAGCTTGCACCAATCAGTAATGCAANAAATACTGGGAGCAAACCCATAATTAANGATATTCTCCCACCGTATATCAACCGCGAGAGCATATCGCGGCCAAGCTCATCGGCACCAAGAGGGTAGCCAGGNGAACCTATAGGTGCCAGCCTCTTCANCATATTTGCATCATAAGGATTTGCTGGCGCGATCAGTGGAGCAAATATTGATAGAAGAACAATTCCTATAATAANTCCAGCGCAGGTTAGGGTAACAGGATCCCTCCNGAGACGGGAACGCACNGACTGCCAATAGGTACGTGGCTTATNAATATTTGCNCTCATTNCTTTTGCTTCNTTATTGTAATNACCAAAACAAGGGCCTGCNTTAAGTTCTAATTATNCGCTTATCNACAAAGGTTTGGCTAATATCAACTATAAGGTTCAAAATGACGAAAAACATCGCCAAAACNAAGATTGTTCCCTGTAAAACAGGCAANTCTCGGCGNAAAATNGCCTCGTTTAATAAAAANCCGGCACCCGGCCACGAGAAAATTGTCTCNATNAAAATTGANCCGCCCATAAGGNTTCCGATTTCCAGTCCCACNACTCCAAGAATTGANGGTAAGGCATTCTTCATTACGTGGTAAGCNATTCTGCTTTCGGATAGGCCTTTTGAGCGGAGAGCTCTTACGAACTCNTGGTTGAGAATTTCAGCAACAGCTGCTCGCATGCTTCGGGCAATGATACCCATGGAGATGATGGACCCGCCTATAACTGGAAGTATCAAATGCTTTGCATGAGCCCAATCTAAGGTCCAATCCTCGGAGCCGCCAGGCCCCATCCCCAGAGACGGAAGAATATTTAGTTCCACCGAAAAAACTATGACCATAACGATTGCAAGCCAATAGTGAGGTACACTTACTCCAGTAATCGCAAAACCAGAGACTATTTTATCTGCCCTTTGTCCGTGGTTATATCCTGCTAAAGTTCCCAGAAACACAGCAAAAGGAAACCCAGTCAAGGCAGAGCAAATTGCTAAAATTAATGTATTTACAAGAGCCCTACGAAGTTCGTCGGCAACAGGTAGCCCTGTTCCTATAGAGGTTCCAAAATCTCCGGTTACTGCCCGGCCTAACCAAGTGATATATTGCACGGGCAAGGGTTTGTCGAAACCATAAATCTCTTTTATCTCCTGTACATCGGCCGCTGTTGCATCATCAGGCAACACNGCATCCAGTGGATCTCCNCCCATGTAAACNAGAGANAAAACAAAAACGGTTACGCCAATAGCAATTGGCAGCGCGTAGANTAATCGTTTTATGAAATAACTAAACATATNAATATGAAAACCCGAAAGTCATGAGCTATTATGACTTTCGGGTTATACATCCTTGTCTCGAAGGTTTTTATTTCTTGTGGACACCAGTTAAGTCGAGATACCAAGACTGGGCAGGAACCATGCCCTTGACATTCGCCGCTAGTGCACGTGGGTTAAGATCTTTAACTATCCAAATCCANGCAGCTTCATCNACAAGTCNCTCGTGAAGTTTGGCACAGAGCTTGTTCTGCTCATCAATGTCAAATGTTACNAGGATCTTATCAATAATCTCGTCGGCCCACTTTGCTTTGTAGTGGCCCCAATTTCTGCCCTTCGGAGCAACACTTGNTGAATGGAAGAAACGAACGAAGGTATTGAACGGATGTGGCGTACCATAGCTATTGTTTATAGCATGGAAGCCTTTCTGATCTGGTGTAGTCGCNCCAGCTCTAGAAATCGTCCTCATACGAGCCCACTCAACNACTTCAAGCTGCAAATCTATTCCNACTTTTTTCATNTTTTGNTGAATGTACTCATTCATNGGCAATGGTTGCATTTGACCAGATCCNCTTGTGGAAATGACNAGCNTCGTCTTAAGNGGTTTCTCCGGCGTGTAACCAACNTCTTTCATCAATCTACGAGCCTCGTCTGGATCGTACTTNATCTGAAATTTGGGATTTCCGCGCCAGGGNTGTCCCTTTTCAACCGAGCCAGTNGATGGCTCAGCAAGACCACCAAGCAACTTAACCAAACCGTCGCGATCNATAGCCAAGTTGGCNGCCTTNCTAACCCTTACGTCAAGCCAAGGGGAGTCNGGCAAATAGCTNAGNGTGTATGGCCAAATGTGTGGATATGTATTTGTAACAATCTGCTTACCGGCCTTTTTCAATCTTGGTATNGCGTCAGGGGCAGGTGCNTCAATCCAGTCCGTNTGCCCNGATAATAACGCTGCAGTTCTTGCTGTTGCCTCCGGTATAGGCTTCAANATTAAAGTNGACTTTGCTACCCTTTTCTTGTCCCAATAATCCTTAAAAGGAACCATAACTGCTTTTTCNCTNGGGACCAATTTNGTGAGTTTAAAAGGGCCTGTGCCGGAAGGCTTAAAAGCAAATTTTTTCCAATCTTTGCCAACTTTTTCCCATTGAGTAGGACTGGAAATNAAAAACCANGTTAANTGATAAGGTAACATCGCGTCAGGGCTAGGTGTGGCGATTTCAACTGTGTAATCATCAATTTTTTTCCATGCCTTAACGCTTGGGATCCTTGCACGTATCTGNGCAGCACCCTTAGGGTCAAATTGTGGAGANTTTTTNTCTTTAATTTTTGCNANATTAAAAATAACGGCGTCTGCGTTGAACGTCGATCCATCATGGAATTTTACCCCCTTCCGTAAGGTAAAGATCCATTTTGATTTATCNTTNGGATTAACTTTCCAACTTGTTGCTAACCCTGGCGTTAGTTTTGCCGGCACATCTGATTTGGTTAAATCCCAATTAATTAATCCATCATACATTGTAAAACCAGTAAACCNGAGACCTTCNCCNCCNTGAGAAGGGGCACCTGTCGTCACGGGGATATCGGCAGCCGTCATTCCGATTGTAACCGTTGAAGCNGCGTTAGAATTACNACTGGANAANGTGATGAACGCAGCCAGCGCTGTACCCACAACAGNAAGATATCCTGATTTCCTGANTGACAAANANTNCTCGNNNCTNAGGGCTTTTGANAAAGCCTTCAANGACCCTCTTGATTTTTTCCTANCCTGAAAT
This sequence comes from Rhodospirillaceae bacterium, assembly GCA_002718015.1. Classification (GTDB taxonomy): domain Bacteria; phylum Pseudomonadota; class Alphaproteobacteria; order UBA8366; family UBA8366; genus UBA8366. Next base: position 1,454 of record PBCW01000034.1, on the reverse strand, counting down.
TTCATATTAANCTACTCCAAAACTTATAATTTTTACTTGCATTTTAACNNNAGAANCNCCCGACAAACNCCGGAAGGTCNAAATAATAACCACTTAATTNNAAAAGTTTATGNGCACTCCTNGTGTNACCNCNCATGAACATTCCAGCNTCCGGCNATAANGGCCATNNNNGNTAGCACCTTGCCATATTCATGCCAAAAAAGAAAGGAGCCTTNGGGGCCCACTAAATGNCTNANATTAATGAATAANTTTTCTATCGAAAAAATCTNACNCCNTAGGAAACGAAAAAACGCTCAATGTATNGGCAACCNTTTTNAGCTTTGATTAAACTTTAATCAAACTAATTNGNTTGTCAGTACAAAAATCCAAGGAGGCCTTGCCAACGAAGCTCCACTCTCCAAGCGTTTAATGCACGACGGGTTTTTTAGTAGGTCCGGGCAAATGCTACTCATTGCGTCGTCGAGCTGTTCTGTGTTTGGCTCATTTAGATCTAGTTATCTAGGCCTACATCAACACAGTTTCCCAGAGCCTAGCACATTAACCGTTGCTAATCTTCAACACGCATTCAATGAAAAAATATGAATATTGCCAGGTTACCAATGATCAAATAGATTGATGATAGAGACAGTACCTTCATTATTCCGGTCCATATAGTGGCAATGGCATGGTCTAACTTCCAAAGTTTAGTGTCGTCTGGAGTATTTATAGGCTGAGTTTTTGTTACAAACCGGTCTTTTGTAAGAAACCAGCAAGGGATTACTGTGAGGGGTGGAAGCAATGATAGATGAGCAAATCTGGTTTTTTGAAAGCCGATTAAATACCAAGGGGTGATTGACAATGGTGGGATAATAAAAGGCCATAAGATAAAGACAAAAATCCCTCCTCCCTGGCTGGTTAGCACTTCATCGAAAGGTTGCCCCAGAGCTAAAGAATAGGCGGTTGTGGTATACAGAACGGCTCGAAAACAGATTTTATTAGAAATCTTTATTTCATCAAACCTTGTTCACCACGATTGCTAAATCTCATAATTCGTTGAGATAAATAAATAAACCCGCCTTCCTTAAAATGACAACTTTGGCTCATTTTAAACTTTCCTCTGGTGCCTAAAAATAAATCAACTTACAAATATCTTGTACATGCTAAAGGCATTAATTATGGGGTATGTAGATTACGAGTTCTGTTAGAAAACGTCCCCTACACAGAAACAGCATTGTGTGACATGGTGTTGAAATGACCAAATTTAACAAAATACTCTGCCTAATGTTTACCCTGGTTATTGGGAGCGTGGAAATGAGTGCCCAAGCTGATTACCAAAAAGGCGCCGCCGCCTACGGAAAAAAAGATTATGCAACCGCGCTTGAGCAATGGACAATTGTCGCTGAACAGGGTGATGCTGTTGCCCAGTTTAATTTGGGCACGATGTACTACAGGGGAATAGGTACTCCAAAAAATCT
>PBCW01000033.1 GCA_002718015.1 Rhodospirillaceae bacterium | reverse complement strand
AAAATTATAGTGACTCGTCGCCGCTTCATAAATTGTCTATTAATGTGTCGTTCAAAGGCGACATTACTCATGCCATTGGCTATTGGCATGAAGTCAGGTTAATCCTTAACGGTTGTGTACATCATAGGACTGGTAAATGACTGAATTTCTGCAAACCAAGATATCGGGTCACTGCGGCCATTTAGTGTTAAATAATCCAGGAAAAAGAAATGCGGTTAATCTCGCCATGTGGCGTGGATTGCACAAGAAATTTAGAGCTTTTGCGGATGATCCAAGAATCCGCGTGGTGATCATCTCTGGCGCCGGTGATAGAGCATTTTCGGCGGGCGCAGATATTTCTGAGTTTGCCGAGGTTCGCGCAACGCCCAAAGATCGCGAAAACTATGAGGTCGCTATTCAAAATGCTTTTAACGCACTCAGAGACCTCCCGCAAATAACGATTGCAATGATTGATGGCGTTACCATTGGTGGTGGAGCAGAGATTGCTATGGAGTGTGATATTCTGGTGGCATCAGAACGTTCACGGTTTGGTATCACTCCGGCAAAACTAGGTATTGGCTACAACGAGATGGATTTGGATCGACTAGTTAAACATCTTGGTGCGAAAGCTGCGTTGGAAATTTTAGCTACCGGAAAGCTCTACTCGGCAAGAGAAGCTCTTAATTTGGGTTGGGTAAGAAGCGTAGTAGCGGCAGATGAGTTGGAAAATGAGGTGTTTAGTCTTGCAGGCACAATAGCCGACAATGCACCGTTAACGGTAAAGGCAGCAAAGCTTATGATCAAAGAGGTCCTGAAACCCCCTGAAAAGCGTGACCAAAAATATTGTACAGCATTGGTAGACGCTTGTTACGAGAGTGCAGACTGCAATGAAGGGCAGAAAGCATTCAGTGAGAAGCGAAAACCTGTTTTTCGTGGAATGTAAGCGAGGGGACTCTTTCAACGTAAGGCTTGCAAGGGCCAAGTGCAGGTTTCCAACTCGTTTGGTAATTTTTTTTAGGGGTGACTAAGCGTAACCTCGGGTTTGAACGGTTTTCGTTACTAAATATATAGTGTTTTTTTTGCAACCCAATTGTTCGCAATAACCACTACAACTGTCGTGTGCGTGTTTTTTTTCATTCCTTGGCCTGCGTCATTGTTAAGGCTAACGGAGTAAGCGCATTAATAAACGTGAGGGTCAGATAATTTCTGAAAATAATAAAGTTCTTATTATGCTTATTCTGTTTGTAACAACAGCTGTGAAGGTAGATGATCAAAAAACATATGAGCCTAAACTAAGATTCTGGCGGGCACTTTTTGATACCAGAATAGACCCCAAAATGAACTTGTTTTGGCTCAATCATCTCAATCAAAAACGTTTAAAAGAAATCAATAGAGATAAACTCTGGGAAAAAGAATTGAGGCAAAAAGCGCAGCGCTTAAACACAGAGATGAAAGTTCTATAAGATAGATTGAGCGAATTAGCGGTCGTTTGGAGTGCCTACTGCAGATAGTGCAGTCAAGAAATTATTATTCTTTGAGCTTTGCTATTTGCTTTGTTAAGGCAGGAAGCAGCTCTTCATAGTCCCCGATAGCCCCATATCTTGAAAAATTAAACATTGGTGCATCAGAATCGTTGTTAATTGTAACGATGTTTTTCGCATTTGCGCAGCCTGCAATATGATGGCTGGCCCCTGATATTCCAATAGCGATGTAAAGCTCTGGCGCGACGGTTTTACCAGAAAGGCCAATTTGATATCCCGGGGGGCACCACCCCTGGTCGCAAGCAACCCGACTCGCTCCGACAGCACCACCCAGCACACCTGCCAGGTCAGCAGCAATTTCAAACCCTTTTGGTCCACCGAGGCCACCACCGCCCGCAACAATAATGGAGGCATTTTCAAGTTTTGGCCCATCACTTTCGACATGTTTTCGCTCGACTACATTCACACGGACATCGTTTTCCTTTATGGACAGGGGCTTGGTTTCAATACCCCCGCGCCGTTCGATGTCGCGAGTAATTGGAGTTTGTGATTTGGGTCTGATAGTTGCTATTGCCACTTCGTTGTCAAATGACAACACTTCTCGGGCCTTTCCGCCATAGCATGTTCGTGTGAGGAAGGTTTTTGCTCCTTCAATTATAATCTTTTCACAGCTGGTAGCAATGCCACATTTCAGCTGAAAGGCAAGGCGCGGCGCGAGGTCTCCACCCGTACTATTATGGCCCATAAGTATTAGGCTGGCTTTAGTTTCCTTTGCTATTGCTGCCATGTCGGGCAACCATGCGTCCGCTTGATACGGGAGGCACAATTTATCTTCAAATAAGATAACTTTGTTTGCACCAAAGGAGATCAAGTCTTTTCCAAGTGTCCCAAACCCGAGACCAAATACTACTGCAATAACATCACCTTTATCATTTTTACCAGCGAGTTGCAGCGCGCATCCCAGCATTTCCAGAGATAGATCGCTCACCTTATCCTGATCCATTTCTACTAAAACCAAAATGTTGCCCTGATCAGTCATTTGGTGTTCTCCCTATCTGTGGGTCAAATCAAGTCAGCTTCTTTGAGCCGAGCAGCTAATTGAAAGGCTACATCTTCGGGCGTGTCACCCTGAATGAGCTCACAATTTACTTTGGTATCTGGGATGAACAGTTTTTCGATATGCTGTCTGCCATATCCAATGTCAGTATCTATTCCGAGATCACTAGCGTTCCATGCATTAATCGGTTTTCGTGCTGCACGCATAGTTTCGCGTAATCCAGCGTAACGTGGTTTCCCTAGCTCATGGGATATTGTAATCAGTGCAGGAAGCTGCGTTTGAACTTTCTCAGTGCCGTCCTCAAGAACCCGCTTTACTAGAACTGTTTTATTATCAATCTCAATGTCACATGCATATGTAATGGCGGGTATATCAAGCAATTGGGCTATACCGAGACCAACAACACCGAGATCTTTATCCGCTGCTTGACGTCCGGCAATAATAAGATCTACATCACCCAACTTCCGTATTGCCGTAGCAAGGATATTTGCTGTTAAAACAGCATCGGCATTTTCNAACAATGGATCTGCCAGGAGCAACCCNTCATCTGCNCCCTTAGCAAGTTCTCCTTTNATGGCGACACGGGCGGTTTCTTCTGCCATNGTGACAACNGTCACCCGNACGTCATTTTTTTCANTCTCCAAATTTTGTCCATGTGCATCTTTTATTCGCATGGCCGCCTCAACCGCCTGCTCATCGAATGGACTTATCACAGGAGAAACACCAGGCAAAGGAACTATAGCCCGTGCTTNTTCGTCTATTCGAAAAACAGTGGTTGCTACATCCGGATCAAAGATCTGCTTAATTAGGACAACGATATGCATGGNTGTNTACTCAACGACTGAAATTTCTGANGGTATAACCCCGTCAAAATGTTTAGCTAAATAATTCCATTCTGTNACCGGCTGCATACGTCCAGCTTCATCGTAAGCACGAGCCATGATTGCGTAATTCCCTGGTTTGCTGACATTCCAGAGATAGGACCAACGTTTCCAAAGCCATTTATCCGGCGAATANTCAACNTGAGCGTCAGTCCAAGTCTCGCCATTNTCAAGACTAACTTCGACTTTTTCAATNGCGCCGCCGCCTGACCACGCCAATCCGCGCACCAAATGTTCACCTGTTTTTATCGGNGAATGATTATCTCTGGGCCATGTGATGATACTTTTGCAGCCTAACTCCATGCACATGGTTTTGTTAGGATCTTCATATGACTTTCCAAGAACAAAGTACTCTGTNTGGTGATAACACGGCACCATATGGTCATGAACCTCGATCNTCTCNAGCCATTTTACCCACCAATTTCCGGCCCAGCCAGGTACNATAGCTCGTGCTGGTGCTCCATGAACATGTAACAGTGCATCACCGTTATGCGCCCATGCAATTATTGTGTCCTCATGAAATGCTTTNTCCATGGGTAGTGCTTTNTCAAAATTTATTGCNCCTGGNTTGGCTATCTCTGCATCTAAAGAGCCNGCNGCACGGTAGAGTTTCATCTCATTAGGTGTGCCAACATCAAATCCTACTAATCGTACGCTAANTGCATCGGATTTTACCCCAGCTCGATCAAGAATTTCATTCAATGGAGTACCAGTCCATTCCCCACCACTACACAAGTTAGTAGCATGAGGGCGTTCCAGTATCTCTTNAAACGTCATNTTGTTATTTTTGAATTTNTCCACATTTGNATCTACTGCATCATTTGCCCTGGCAATTTGTGGTTTTACGTTTGTGGTGCCAGCAAGCCAATCAAAGTAGTCTCCATCATTACCTGCGCACTCTGTCACAGCACGTACGGTACGCGCTGGAAGTTTTTTTAGCTCTTCAAGAGTTAGGGTGAATGGATTNNCTACCTCGCCACANATTTCGACTTGCCAATCATCTGGATGAACAGGTTCTGGCATCTGTACTTGGGCATTTACAAAGAATGCTTCAGTCGGAGTGATTAANCCCTCCTGTTCAAGNACGGGAGTTCGGGCGTAGATCACTCTTCCTTCTGCGTCAGGGCTCTCCGCATGCCTTANCCGTTTACGGTCAGGCCACCCCATAATGAATTCACCCTCAAGGTCTTCATCTTCAATGGACATAAACTCCTCCCCATGTGTCTTTCAACTTCCGTAGGAGAATGAGTGACAGTAGGCACTTGCGCAAGCTTATTTTTGTAAAATACAACGTGGTTTCGAAAACGTGCTTCCGGTTGGCTCATGGTCACAAATGCTCCCCAAGTGGAATATTGGCTACAGAAAAACCACCTTTGGTAGCGGATCAGTAGAGGAGTAAAACCAACAACGACTCAGGTGCAATGTCCTGAGGTTCATGCCTTCACGTGTACTCGGGTTAAAGACAATTTTTTCTTATATTTGGTTTTCCGAAAAACTTGATGGATGGGTTGTAACAAGTAGTGAACGAAAAGTGGGGCAGTAAAATAAATACGTTAGCATTTGTTTCAACAAAAAACATAGATACCCCCTGGCCAGTCATGTCGAACATCATGAAGATTGGCAGAGATCAGTGAGTTAATATTTGACTTAAAAAAAGCTGGGTTCGAGGATTATCTGGCGCAGTGAAAAATTTGCCAGGGGCAGCTTTCTCTACAATCTCACCTGCATCCATAAAGACCATGGTATCAGCAACAGTTTTTGCAAACCCCATCTCATGGGTTACCACTATCATTGTCATGCCGTCCTCAGCCAACTCGATCATGACATCAAGAACTTCTTTAATCATTTCCGGGTCTAGCGCGGATGTTGGCTCATCAAAAAGCATGATCTTTGGCTGCATACACAGAGATCTCGCAATAGCAACTCTCTGTTGTTGACCTCCGGAAAGCTGGCCAGGATATTTGAATGCTTGTTCTGGTATTTGAACACGCTCAAGATATTGCATAGCCAACTCTTCGGCATCTTTTTTTGGCATTTTTCTGACCAACATTGGTGCCAGGATTAGGTTATCTATTACGGACATGTGGGGGAATAAATTAAATGATTGAAATACCATTCCCACTTCGCTGCGTATGGCTTCAATATTCTTAAGATTATCTGTAAGTTCGATGCCATCGACAACTATTTTTCCGCGCTGATGAACTTCCAATCTATTGATACAACGTATCATGGTTGATTTTCCCGACCCAGAGGGACCGCAAACCACGAACCTCTCACTGCGTCGCACCGACATGTTAATGTCAACAAGTGCTTGGAAATCGCCGTACCACTTGTTGACACCTGTTAATTCTATGACAAATTCTTCATGCTTTTGACTTGAGGCAGAACTTTTTGAGTTTTCCAATGATTCTCTCCGAGATAATCTAGCGACGCCCTTCATCTAGCCAACGCTCAACATTTTGACTGTATTTGGAAAGCGCAAAACAAAATATAAAATATATGAGCGCAACGAAAAGGTAGGCCTCTATGGTAAAAAGACGCCATAATGGATCCTGCATTACAGCGGTTGTTGCACTAAGGATATCAAAAAGGCCAATGATCAAGACGTATGAAGTGTTTTTAAATGCAGCGATAATATGATTAACGATCCCCGGCAAACATACTCTCAAAGCTTGGGGCAGAATGATCCGGATCATCATCTGCCAGTACCCGAGGCCGAGAGCCTCAGCTGCCTCGTATTGACCGCGTGTGATGGCTTGCAACCCGCCTCGAATAACCTCTGCTTGGTAACACGCAAAAAATATTGCCATTCCAACCATTACTCTGATCATCACATCAAATTCTAAACCTTGAGGTAGAAATAATGGAAACACATTAACTGCTACGAACAGAATAGTAATAAGCGGTACGCCCCGCATGCATTCAATAAAGGTAACACAGATTGCTTTAATTCCTGGCATATGAGAGCGACGTCCGAGTGCTAACAACACAGCAACTGGCATGCCGAACACAACTGTTCCTGTAAATAATACCATTGTTAGTGGCAGCCCTCCCCATTGTTGGGTGTCCACGTACTCCAATCCGAAAAGACCACCCCACATCAGCAAAGAGCAAATACCGAGATTGGTAATCCACAGAGGGGCCAAAATTTTAAGTTTCCAGAAGCGTCTCGAGAGAGTTATGCAGATCACGCTAACAAAAATTATTAGTGCAACTATCAACCGCCAATGTTCCTCGTAGGGAAATAAACCAAACAACATAGGCCTATGCTTTTCGGCAATGACCGCCCAGCACGCACCCGCTCCTTCTGACCGACAAGAGGTATGGTCTTGTGCTCCCCATACCGCGCTTAGAACCCCCCATTCAAAAAAAGAGGGTAACGCTTTAAAGAGGATTAACACGATGAGAATGGTAAGCAGTGTGTTCCAAGCAGAGCTGAAAAAATTATCACGCATCCACCGAATTACTGGTACTCTCTCCGCTACGGGCGGAGGTGTGCGCTTTGATTGAATATCAACCAATGTCAGCGCTCCCTAATAGCTACAAGTTTGTTGTAAAAATTCATAACAATTGAGATCGTGAGGCTTATAGTTAGGTAAACTAGCATCATGATTGCAATAGCTTCCACCGCCTGGCCTGTCTGATTTAGTGAAGTGTTTCCGATATTGACCAAATCAGGGTAGCCTATCAGAACCCCCAAAGAACTATTTTTGGTAAGACTTAGATATTGGCTCGCTGTGGGTGGCACTATTACCCTGAGAGCCTGCGGAATTATAATATAGCGCATGATGAAACTATGGCGTAGCCCAAGGGCACGAGAAGCTTCAATCTGTCCACGGTGAATTGACTCAATACCGGAACGAACTATTTCGGCGATGAAAGCCCCCGTGTACACTGTTATACCGATTAGTAGAGCTATGTATTCTGGGGATAAGGATATCCCTCCCTGGTAATTAAACCCTTTCAATTCTGGATAATCCCACGCCAATGGAGCGCCGCCTAACGCCCATACCAATAATGGTAATCCAACGACTATTGAAGTGCTGGGCCAAAATATAGAAATGTATTGTCCAGTGTGTTCTCGACGGAAACGCGCCCACCGAGCAAAAATCAATGCTCCACCAATTCCTAAAACTAGGGTAAAAGCCACCCAAGGATAAAGTACGTTATCAACCGGGAACGGCAGCATAAGCCCACGATTGGATATAAATGCTCCATTAAACGGTTCTAGTGCCTGGCGCGGATGGGGCAGAAGTCGGATAATGGAGGACCAAAAAATCACATGCAGAACAACGGGTACGTTCCGGCAGATTTCTACGTAAGCGGATGCTACTTTTGATACTAGCCAGTTACGTGATACACGGGCTATTCCCATTATAACACCCAGTAAGGTAGCAAGAAAAATACCAACAAATGCTACATGAAGAGTATTAAGCACGCCGGCGGCAAAGATGCGGGCGAAGGTTTGACTTGAGTCAAAAGGGATAATTGACTCGCTTATGTCAAAACCTGCTGGCTCATTTAAAAAACTCCAACCCGTTGCAATATTCTGGCGATCGAGGTTTTCATTAATATTGTAATAAAGATACCAGCCGAGAAAAATCAGCGCCGCAGCAAGTAGCAGCTGATATGCAATATTCCGGAACGCGATACTGTGGAGTATCGAACGATTGGTTTTTGGCGGGGGCGCCGGTTCGGCCATAAGCTATTTTGCAAATTCGGTTAAACAAATTTAGACGGTGCCGCCCTGCAAGGACTGGGCGGCACGTCTAAAAAGGTCTTATTTCATCGGGAAGCCGTACATCAGGCCCCCTTCTGTCCAAAGTTTATTGACGCCTCGCGCAAGGTTCAACGGTGGACCCCAGTTTCTATCGTATACTTCACCGTAGTTGCCAACCGTTTTGATTGCGTCATAAGCCCATGATTTGCCAAGCCCTATCTTTTTGCCAAGATTGCCAGTTGCACCAAGCAGTCGTGTAACATTCGGATCTTTTGACGCTTTCATTTTATCAACGTTTGCTTGGGTAATTCCCCATTCTTCTGCATTGAACAGTGCATGTACAACCCACTTTGTAATATCAAACCACTGGTCATCATCAGCTCGTACGCCAACGGCGAGTGGTTCCTTGGAATAAACTCCATCCAAAATGACATGATCGGAGGGGGTTTTAGCATCGTATTGTTGGTGACCTGGAAGTCCTGCCTGATCCATAGCAAGTACATCGCAACGACCCGCCATATATGCGCTGACAAGTTCTTTTGAATTTTCGATAACAACGGGGGTCATCTTCATTCCTTTTGACTTGAATAATGCGGCAATATTCTTCTCTGTTGTGCTGCCTGGAAAGACACAAATTGCTGCGCCACCGAGTTGGTCGACTTTTGTAATTCCCAGTTTCTTGCGAACCATAAAACCGGTTCCGGTGTAAAAGGTTGGGGGGCCAAAGTTAAGACCGAGAGCTGAGTCCCGGGTTAGCGTGATAGTTGTAGTGCGTGAAAGCATGTCAACTTGCCCCGACTGCAGGGCAGGGAAGCGTTGCACGCTTCCTAGTGGAATGTATTTTACTTTATTACCATCACCAAGAACCGCTGCCGCTACTGCTTTGCAGACATCAACATCGAGCCCTTTCCACTTGCCTTTTTTGTCAGCGATAGCAAAGCCATAGCGGCCCTGATGGACGCCGCATATCAATTCACCACGTTTTTTAACTGCGGTGAGTGTTGGCCCGTCAGCGGCAGATGCTGGTTCCGCGCCAATGATAGTGCTACTGGCAAATGCCACCGAGGCAGCCGCCATCAAAAATTTTCTCATATTCAATACTCCCACTTGTTGTGCGTAACGAACTCTCTCGATTGGTTATGTCACGTTTATGGGCAACACTGGAAGTCCTTAAATGGTGGAAAAACACGGTAGGGAAAATCAGCATGGCCAACATGACTATTTTTCGATAATACAACATCCATGAAATCCGAGGAAACCCGCATAACTGAATACCTGTTTCCAACTCTCATTCAGGTTACACATCATCCCAGTGCTGATATTTTCAATGCTGAGTTGATGAAGGAAATTTTAGTTATCCGTGATGAAGTACCCAATGGGAAACCAAGTAATTGGTCATGTGACCATTATACAACAATGACGACCGAGGGCCGTTTACATTCACGTCCTGGTTTAAAAAGTTTTGCTGAATTTGTTACAGCGTGCGCAACACATTACGGCGAAATAATGCGCTACCATTATGGAGACAAAAGACTTCATCTCAACGATTGTTGGTTAAACATTTACGGTCGCGGGCATTCACAAGATATCCACAATCATCCGAACCACATTTTAAGTGGTGTCTATTTTGTTAAAGTGCCAAAGGGTGCATCGAACCTATTATTTTATTCGCCTCACTATAAAACAATGATCCGTCCTCCTTTGATTGTTGAAACTCCGGCCAATTGCTTAAGTATGCCTTATCCACCGAATGCCGGTGACTTTGTAATTTTTGAAAGCTCTACAAAACATAGCGTCCCTTATAATGATATGGATGGTGATCGAATTACGCTAGCCGTGAATTTTTCACTCGAACCGTTGGTGATGAAATAATCGGATGGATATTGACACCTACACCCATCATTACGCAGTTTTTCCTACAATAGTACAGTCTAACTTTTTTCCGAGATGTAGGGAGTTGAATGGTTCTATGCTCATGGAACTGGATAGGCTTGGCAGTATAATTCCAAATAGCCTTGCTCCGCCGTTTACCGTCCCTCATTACACTACAATTGATAGCTGCAACGATTTACACATGCGTCCTGTATTCGAAGCACTTACTATATTTATAAAAAAGGAGCTGACTGTTTTTGCAAATAAACAAAGTATAAACATAAGTAAAAAAGAAATAAAAATTAACAAAATGTGGTTTAATATATATGCAAAGGGAGAATGTGTTGATATTCATAATCATCCCAATTCAAATTTTACTGGTGTATACTTTTTGAAAGCATCAAAAGGGTCTTCCCCTATCGTAATTAAGTCTGAAATAGTTGATAATATGATCGCTTTACTTGTTGATGAAAACAACGAATACAATAGTCGCGGAAAGGTCATCACGGCTGAGCCAGGTAAATTAGTAGTATTTAACAGTAACGTTATGCATAACACCTTGCCTCAAAATATTGATGAAAGCCGGGTAACGATCTCTTTCACAGCGATAGTATAATTATCCGCCACGAAATGATGCTCGACGGCGAGAACCTATCTGTAAAATTCAATGTTTGAGATGGCTAGATCAGCGCTAAAGGGACGACCGATGGCCACCAAACCAATGCGCTTAAGACGTTTAGTGTCGAGTTTCGTCTCCAGCCTGTAGGGTTTGAAGCTCTCAAATGGAAGCTCAATAACGTGCCACATTGATTTTGCCATAAAGTGTGCCCGATATGATTGCCATGGTTGGTTATTGTCGGGTGTGCGCAAATGGATCGAGTAATCCTCATTATTTCCGTATGCTGTTAGGCGAATTCCAGAGAACAGTGATGCATCAAATAATTTGTTGTCTTTCGATAAGTTCAGTGCAGCTTGTATGAAACCGCCATTATTCTCAACGTGCACATTGCCGGTGAGATGTAAGCAGCGCCGCTGGTTTATTGTTGTTGTTTCTATCTTTACCTCAGAGATTCCGCCCATCACTTTATCAGTCACCCCAACCCACGACGTTCCCACAGCTGAAATGAAATCCTTTTTACTAAAATCATCGATTAGCATTTGGTTGACCTGCGCTGATAACTTAAAGGGCTTAGACAGTATAACGCCAACCAACCCTATGCCTAGTAATCCAATTACAATACTTCGTCTATTGTTCCTCACAAAAGATGGTTCCCTCTGTAACTCGATCTATATAGTGTAAATGCGAAAGCTATATAAATAAATTTTGTCAAAAAAACTTAAAAGTAAGCATCGAACTCATAAACTGTAAAAGTACGTATTAAAATGTTGGAACTAATTTTATACCTTTTTGGTCTAACCATGACATCCATACTAGCCGGTTCAATGGTATTTTTTTCGTGCGTAGTTGCACCGTTGATCTTTATCAAATTAGATGGTGACACTGCTGGTTATTTTGTACGCAGCATTTTTCCCTGGTATTATCTCTTTATAGCCAGTCTTGCAGCCATTTCCTCAGTGAGTTTATTCCACCGATATTTTCTAGAAGCATGTATTTTGGCAGGTATCTCTGCCGCTGCTGTGTTAGGACGACAAATATTAATGCCATGGATAAATAGATGCCGCGATAACATGTCGGCTGATAACAGTGAAGCGGAGCGTTCGTTTAAAATACTACATGGTATTTCCGTTTGGATTAATGTGCTTCAATTAATCGGTTCAATTTCTGTGGTGATCTTATTAGGCTATGGGGGATATCGTTAATTTTTGATATCCTAAACCATGGTTTGATGTGAAACATGACAAAGCCATGGCAGCTTGCGCAGCGAGCCGCGATTGGATAACTTAAATAATATGCAATTCCGAGAGCATCTTTGGTATTTTTTTTCTAAGCTTAAAAAAACCTCGTGATGAATGGGGCCATGACATTAAATCCCATTGGTTCATAACCTGATAAAATTTGATCCCATTCAATTCTAAATCTTTTGATAATCCTTCCAAGATATCCCGAGTGGGCCCTACTGAGATGTGTGGGGTGACCACTTGATTAAGATCATTGCGGAGTGCCCACTCACAAATTTCTTTAACCGATTTACATCCAGCAACCGAGGAGTTGTTTAAGGATTTCATTTGTTTAAAACGCATGCTGGCATCTTCATGTGCGCCGCAGACAAAATTTAAAACATTTGGCGATATCGGAAGCGACGAACGTCGTTCTACGCTGCTAAAGTTGGCAACAGCCACTAGTGGTCCTGTTTCCTTGATAAGCTTTGCAGGATTTAAGTCTTCGTCTGTCAGCAATAACCCCGTCGGCCCGACGCTTTTAAATGGTTCGTGGATGGGTAAGGGTAGTAGAGGAGGCGTTTCCGCCACGGACCCTGCCGGTAACGCTTCATTCGATAGCTGGGTAATGTTTGTGTAACGACCTTTAGTGAATTTCGAAATGTTGTCTGATCTTGCGAGGTATGTTTTTCCTTTTGTATGAAGGCCGGCAACCCATCTCCACGACAATGTATTTGAAGCTGGATCGCCATCTAATAAATGCCGAATGAAAAAATCTGCTCCAAGCTCCCAAGGCAGTTTTAGAGTGAAAACCCATATGCTGGCAAACCACATCCTTGCATGATTATGGAGGTATCCACTTTCAATAAGCTCCTGCGTCCAATCATCGAAACATGCAATGCCCGTTTTCCCCTTTGTCGCCATCAAAAACTGGTCTCGTAATTGAGTATTACTCTCAATTTCCTCAGCGAGTTCAGAGGCACGGACTGAGTAATCTGTCCAAACCTTCGGGTGTGCTTCAAGCCAGCCTTTCCAATAGGTCCGCCAAAAGACTTCTTGCACGAACTTTTCCGCTGCGCTTAGAGTATGGGTCTTTAGTACCGCAGTGACCACCTCCTCCTCAGAAATTATGCGATGCCTCACCCATGGGGACAGCTTAGACACATGCTCGTGTCTGTTCATGCCTAAATCAAAATTTCGTTGCGCGGTGTAGCGTCTTCCAGAACGTGCTACGAAGCGCTCTAGCTGCTCTAATCCATTTATACGCTTGGGATACCACATAAATAAAAAATCACCGAACAAGTCAGATTGCACGAGCAATGGTGACTGCCACCGACGATCCGAAAGTTACTAGCTTGCACCAAATTTTCAAAAAAACATTGGTAGCTCCTGATGAATGGTTTCGGGCTTCATCCCGATGCTGCACCTCATCAAGGCGACAACGTTCCAAAATATTAGCGATGCGCACTTGTCGATGATATTGGTTTAATCTAACAACTTGTTTCTTATAATGATCATCGACAAAAGTCTCAACTGCATCAATGGTTTGAAACACTGCTTCAGACCCAAACAATGCGGGTAAAGCCCCTGTAATGTAGCCAGCAAAATTCCAAAGCGGTAATGACATACTGCGATCCGCAGTTGGAAGAATACTTTCAAGCAAACTCAGATGGTTACTCTCGGTTTTAAGATGTTCCGAAGCAAAAGTGCGCACATCTTCGCACGGGGAGACTGCTAAAATGCCTCTATACATCGCCACAGCTCCTGCTTCGCCGGCGTGGTCTGAACGTAAATCGCGAGTCAGCCATGGGGGCAAAGGAAAAAACGTTTCTGCGTCGAGTGAGAAAGCGCGAGACCGATAATCTTCGGTTGTTCCAAACAATTCATTAGGATGTTTTGCCGTGCCTCTATGTACCATTATGGATTTTCAGCCCTTCATCTATATTCTGTATAAATGTTACGGTATTGTATCTCATTCAGATCTTTCCAATTTATTCGATGGAAATAAAAAAAGACTTTTTTGCTCTAAAACACCATCTGAATTTTTTTGTCACACAAAGGTCGAAATTTTCATCTGATTTCTGCTAATATCTTTGCATTAGCACTAGGTACAAAAGAAGTGAGGAGAGATGGATCACGAAACTTCACCCCTGAATGGAAGCTTTGGCATCCTTATAAATGGCGTTACGAGGCAGAACCTGAGTGATAAAATATTCCAAGCGGAAGCATATGATATTTGGCTCAGTTGTGGTGGTCTCGTTGCGGTGCGTGGGGAAGATTTAAGGGATATTACACCGTCTGAATTGGTCGCATGGTCCAATGTTTTCGGAATTGTTGAAAATAAAACACAGACTGCAAGAGAGGACAAAACGGTGCCTGGCTTCCCTATTCTTAGAATAGGGAACATAAAAGACGATGCGGGTAAGCCTAGAGCTCAATTCGCTATTGTGCCGCAACTTAAAGATGATAGCGATATTCGTTACAATCCCAAAACGAGGCGACCTGTATGGCACACTGACTCAACCTTTCGAGAATTTCCACCCATAGGATCTGTATTTCATTGCAGAATTGCACCACCGGCAGGTGGTGAGACGCTGTTTGCAGATATGCGTACTGCCTACGAGCGACTAGATGACGAGAAAAAACTTGAACTGGGAAAACTGGAAGCAGTGTGCTCATTGGCCCATCACGACAAAAAAATCAATGCTTATTCGCCAGAATATCCGGTCCTGTCTCCCGAGCAGCGCAAAGCGAATCCACCTAATAGGGTGCCGTTGGTGCTTGAACACCCTTTGACCAGGAAAGTAGCTCTTTATGGATTAAATAGTTCCACGTGCGCCATTGTTCCGGCCGGCAAGGACGTTTCGGATGAAGATTTAGATATCTGGGATTTAAAGGGTATTGAGGATAAGAGTGTAGGTATTTTGCGCGATCTCTTACCTTACCTAACCGGGCCGGATTTTACCGTGAAGTGGGAATGGCAACCGGGTGATATCGTTGTTTGGGATAATCGTTCTACTATTCACGCTGCCACTGGTTTTGAGTATCAAAAATTTGACCGTGAGATGTGGAGGCTTACCTTAAATCAAGATAAAGGTCGTATAGCAGCCTGACGATTGCACACCTTTCTGTTTCGATATTAAAGATTGTCATTTCTCTTTTTCAAGGGCCCAGCATTCAGGTTTATAACGGATATTGATTTGATGGGGCTGCGTAATCATCTGTCACTGTTTATTTTTCCTAGCTAGCAAGAAAAAAATGCTTTGTCAGAAAGACGCTGTTCCCAGTTTGATTTGCCGTTCCAACTTTTATGTCGTGAGATTTTATCGCCACCGTACCTAATGCGGAATAATATAGTTCTTGTGTCACCATTCAAAAATTCATGGATTTCGCCCGGGGGGTGAAATGTAAACGAACCGGGTTTTATCTCGACTGATGCCTCTGACGTTCTCATAACTCCGCCACCCTCAAAGCAAAAATAAATTTCACTTGCATTGGGATGGCAGTGATTAGGGCTGGTCTGTCCTGGCTCCCAACAAGCAATGGTTGCATCACCGCCTTCGATCTCGGCAAGAATTTTGTGGACGTGATGATCAGCATTGTACTCTTCTTCATCTTTTAAGTTATGTATCTGCATCAGTTATTCTCACTATTAAGTTTCCGCTNATTTTGATGTAATCAATATAACTTTTGTATGCAGCAATGAGGTGTTTGCAAAGAATATTTTGTGCTAAACTGATCAAGTCTCATCATTATAATTCTGACGTCAACCGTCAGCGCTTAACATTATAAAAGGATAGAGGGGGTATCCGATGGACCTTGGAGGAGAATTAGATATTAACTTTGACAATGCTTCTGGACCACTTTCTGATAAGTTAGTTGTGCGCCCAATAGGTCGCGTGGCAGGCGCAGAGCTTCCCGGTTTAGACCTTCGTTCGCCTTTAGCTGAAGAAAACATAAATTTTATTCTTACGGCATTAGCCAAATATCACGTGCTCTCATTTCCAGATCAGGATCTTACAAAGGATCAACAAGTTTTGTTTACTAAACAATTTGGTGAATTAGAGGGCCACGTGGCGCTTGACCACAGCGGCAAACCCTTCCCGGCAGTACATATAGTATCTAACTTAGACCCAGACGGGCAACCAACTGCGAAGCCCCGAAGCCATGGAAATTATTTTTGGCATTCAGATAAGTCGTATCATGCGACGCCCTCGCTTGCCACGATCCTTTACGCTAAGGAAATACCTCCCAATGGTGGTGCCACGCAATTTGCTAATATGCAAATGGCTTATGATGAATTGTATCCAGAGATGAAACAAATGATTGATGGTCTAGAGGTGGTGCATCACTGGGCGCAGAGTAGACGTAACTCATGCAATGCGCCGGCAACTCCGGAACAAGAAAAAGAGAGCCCGCCAGTTACCCATCCCATTGTGCGGGTCCACCCTGAGACAAACCGTAAAAGCATTTACCTTGGCATCCATGCCTCACATGTTGCAGGGATGAATTGGCACGAGGGGCGGGAAATTATATATCGTTTAACGGATATGGTCACCCAACCTCGTTTTGTATACACACATGAATGGAAAAAAAATGAAGTGGTAATGTGGGACAACAGGTCTCTAATGCACCGCGCTACTGGTGATTTTGATCAAGCCTTACACCCTCGTGTTTTGCATCGCACCGTATTACGTGGTGCGAAACCAATGTCGCCTTGATGTTTTTGCACGGCGCATTTACGCCACTTTTCGATGCATGATGTAGAAGCCAATCTACTTCGCTAGCGCTTTAAACTCTTTGCGCCGCATATGGAGGATATACTCAGTATATCCATTGGGCTGTTCAGCTCCTTTGAAAACGAGATCACGAGCTGCTTTGAAAGCAATAGAATTCGTCAAATCTGGTGTCATTGGCTTGTAAAGCGGGTCTTTGGCGTTTTGTTGATCTACTACAGCTGCCATCTTTTCCAAGGTTGTTTGAACCTGATCCGCGCTACAAATGCCATGNCGTAACCAATTAGCCATATGCTGGGACGATATACGAAGGGTTGCACGGTCTTCCATTAAACCCACATCATTTATATCTGGTACCTTTGAGCATCCAATTCCTTGGTCAATCCAACGGACTACGTATCCCAGTATCCCNTGCGCATTATTNTCAAGCTCTGCTTGTATATCATCTTCCGACCAGTTGGGTCGNTCAGTGATCGGAATAGTCATTATATCGGCTATCGATGCTTGGNNNCGGGATTTGATTATTTCTTGGCGGGAAAAAACATCGATCNCATGATAATGCATTGCNTGAAGNACTGCAGCGGTGGGNGAAGGGACCCAAGCTGTATTAGCTCCAGCCAAAGGATGATTTTTTTTCTGTTCGAGCATNTCATTCATCATGTCTGGCATTGCCCACATGCCCTTGCCAATCTGNGCGCATCCCTGTAAACCCGCTGCAAGNCCTACATCAACATTCCAATCCTCATAGGCACTGATCCAGGGNGCCGNTTTCATGTCGCCTTTGCGAATCATGGCACCNGCATCCATGGATGTGTGTATCTCGTCACCTGTTCTATCCAAGAATCCGGTATTGATAAATACNACCCGTTCTCGNGCCGCACGAATTGATTCTTTTAGGTTGAGTGTTGTGCGCCTTTCTTCGTCCATGATACCCATTTTCAAGNTAAACCTTTTTAAGCCGAGCGCGTCCTCGACCCTGCCGAAAAGATCGTTAGTGAAAGCCACTTCTTCTGGTCCATGTTGTTTCGGTTTAACTATGTAGACAGAGCCTTCGCGACTATTTTTTATTGGCCCTGAACTATTTAGATCATGTATTGCGATAGCAGATGTAACCATTGCATCCAGTATACCCTCTGGCACTTCATTACCATCTGTATCGAGNACNGCATCCGACCACATGTGGATTCCGACATTTCGATTTAACATTACACTGCGNCCATGAAGGGTGAGTTCTTCACCGTTCGGTGAGGTATATGTGCGATCACTATTAAGTGTTCGGGTAATTTCTTGGCCATTTTTTTGGAAGGATGCGGATAGGTTCCCTGTCATAAGGCCNAGCCAATTACGGTAAGCAATGACTTTGTCTTCCGCATCAACGGCCGCTACGGAGTCCTCAAAGTCCTGGATTGTCGTTATGGCAGCTTCGAGGATTACGTCGGANATGTTTGCTNTATCGTTGCNACCAATTGGGTGACTGCTGTCTATCTTTATTTCAATATGAAGACCGTGATTTTGTAGCAATATTGAACTGGGATTTCCTGGTGCTCCNTTATAACCAGCNAATTGAGGAGGAGTNAGCAGTCCAACTTCCNCANNATCCAGTAANGCNATAAGCGCACCATTGGCTACCACATATGATGAAACATCCGAATGGCTTCCTTTGGCAAGAGGTGNAGTCTGATCTAAGAATTTACGGACATATTGTATAACTTTNTGGCCGCGCGCCGGGTCATAGCCATCTGAGACATCATCATTATTTTCAGCGATCGCGTCAGTGCCATATAGAGCATCGTAAAGTGAACCCCAGCGTGCATTTGCTGCATTGAGTGCGTAGCGAGCATTATTGACTGGCACTACCAACTGTGGCCCGGCAATACTAGCNATTTCGGAATCTACATTTTNTGTATGAACGCGTAATTCTCCACCATCCTTTTCCAGATATCCNATNTTTNTAAGNAATTCAGCATAANCTTTATCNTTAAGGNCTTCATNCCNNTGTTTCANATGCCAATCGCTAATTTGTGATTGCAAAAAGTCGCGTTTTTCCAGAAGCTCGCGATTCCNNGGTGTCATGTCTTTAAGAATGCATGAAAGTTGATCCCAGAAGTGCTCGGTTTCTAAGNTTGTTCCTGGAACGACTTCCTGGTCAATGAAAGAATAAAGCTCGGNTGCGACTTTCAACCCAGCTACATTTATGCGTTCTGTCATAATATANTCCCCAATCGGTATTATGTTGCGATATCGCCCAAGGTAGGGTTGAATCAAGCNAACTTGCATAGATGAGTATTGCGATATTTTTCATTTTTAGAAGCAGTTTTTTGTACCATGAGCTTTATTCATTGAATTAACANGCAAAAACCTGATTTGCCCCATAAATCAATTCCGNATTGGGGNANTCAATTCAGCCCACATTCTGATATNATNGNTCACAAAATTAAAGAANCNAATATNANNTGCAGACTNNTTCTTTGAGTTANTNAGCATTTGGCATNGTGNCAAGATGGCCTNANNATTNGCCCTTTNGCAGAGTAGGTGAGTGCCNTTTTAGAAATCNTTATTTTCAAATAGTGGNAGCCAAANNTTTTATTTNGGNCGGCTACCTTTTAGNGTNATTCTATGCATTTGACGACGTTGACCCTGGTAATCATTAATNGCTTTATGTTGGGTGCATCTNTTGTCCCATATTACTAGATCACCCCGTTTCCATCGGAGCCTGCANGTAAANTCGGGGCGCACNGCATGNNTAGTAAGGTAACGTAATATTGGAAGTGTTTCTTCTGGTGTNATGCCCTCAAAATNAGTCGTATGAGAGAAATTCACATANAGGGCTTTTCGCCCAGTTTCCGGATGTGTGCGTATAACCGGATGAATTGCCTCTATAGCCTGAGTTTCGGTATACGCCTTCTTCATACCAGTTAAGTTTTTCATTTTGGCATTACGACCACCAATGTTTTTCTGAGCAGAGCTGTAGTGTGCCTTGACATTGTGGAGCATAGACTTCAACCCTGGTGAGAGCGCGTCGTACGCTTTGTACATATTAGCGAACAGAGTATCACCGCCATATCTCGGAACATCGATGGCGTAAAGAAGCGTAGCCATGTTTGGTCTTGCCATATAAGTAGTGTCAGAATGCCAATGAACACCAAAATTAATTTTATCTTTTTCTGTTTTTAATATTTCAATGACCTCAGGATGCCCGTCTATTCCATCTAGAAACGGATAGATGTCTGGCCTACCAAACTTGCGTGCAATTTTAAGTTGCACTTTTGGCGTAAGCTCTTGGTTTGGGAAAACTAATACTAGATATTTGAGTAGCGCTTCTTTCAATAAATCCTTTGTCCGCAGGTCTAATCTACTTGCTAGGTTCAAACCGTTGACACGTGCTCCAAGCGCTCCTGAAATTAGTGTTATGTTTAGGGGATCAGCCATAGGGCTATAGTTGCAGAAGGAACCGCGTCGGTCAATTCATCCCTCTACCAGGGGTATGACATTCCTACTAGATAAAAATCCGTCAAACAAATTTGGAATTGAATTGGGTGCAATATGCAAGAACTCAGAAAAACTAAGCTCCCGTAATCCGCATCCTACAAATAAGCTAGCTGTCGGACTACCTTATCGGAGAGGATTACCAAAAAACTACAACCGACTTTTAATGACAAAGCAGCTTTGGTTTCGAGTTCGAAGTTGTTTGCAAATCTCAACTGCTTGAGA
>PBCW01000032.1 GCA_002718015.1 Rhodospirillaceae bacterium | reverse complement strand
ACGTCAATGTGTATTGGAGTTTGGCCCCTTATTTTTATTTGCTCTTTCCGGATATCGAATACACGAGCCCCTTGTGGGGTCATATACATGTTACGGTGACCTGGGATTAGTGTTTCAATAAACAGGTCTTGTGTGTCTCCTCCTGCGGTTGTAAGCCCCCAAGCAATATTTTTATTGTGACCTATAATTGTAATTGGCGTCCCGGGAACTGTGGCGCCCACAACTTCAGTATTAGGTGTAATAATTCGAGCCAGATACCAGAGCGACGGGGCGCTAAACGCCAGATGAGGATCGTTGGCAAGAATCGGTTTTCCCGTGTCAGTACGCATACCCGAAATGACCCATGCATTTGATGCAGGGTGCGGGATTAACATTTCTGGCACCACGTTTTTCAAGCGAGTGCTGTTAGGGAATGTTGTTTTTGTGAGATTAAGTATTGTGTTACTGGCATTAGGGCGTGGCCAGAAATCTTCTATTTGGGTCTTGTTGAATTTCTCACCCAATCGCAGGCGTAGCAATTCTTTCCACCAGTTCTGTGATAGCTGAAAAGCCATCATACAGGACCAAACCAAGCTGTCTGCCATCGACCACGGCTCAGGTCGGTGTCGTAACATAACAAACTCTGGAGAAAGTGGTCCGCGATGATTATTGATATGGTAATTTATCCCTGCGATATAGGCGGTCATCTGATTGTGTAACTTTGGGGGAAGAGATCCAACACGATCTTGTGCGGTTTTATAAAACCCCAGAGTTCGAGTGTATTTATCAAATTGTAATGCCGAATGGCCAAGAATCTCGGAAAGGCGGCCTGAACCGGTACGACGCATAAGCTCCATTTGCCAAAGTCTGTCTTGAGCGTGGGTGAGACCCAGAGCAAAGAAAGCGTCTTTCGCATTCTTCGCAAAGATATGAGGAACGGCATTTTTATCCCGGATGATCTCNACAGGTTGAGAAACAGTNTTTGAGAGGAATGCACCGNNAATNGTGGGCANGGAGCCTCTNAACCAAATGAATGCACCGAAAACCAAAAATAGAGAAAANATGATCAATANAATAAGGCCACGTGTGACAAAACGTTTGTTCTNNTNGGNAATTTTAAATTTNAACATTTGATTTCTTNTGCTGGCANNGTGTCAATATTCGACGCTACTATAGACGCTAAAGTNNTTNAATAAAGTTGGTAGTCGAATGAAATTATTAAGGTGGTGNTATGGCAAACTTAGATGATTTGGTTAAGGTAGAATTTGTAGATAGGGGTGACTTTGGCAGAATTGCTTTCGTAACCTTTAACAACCCAAAAAAGCGGAATGCATTGGGTCTTGCGGGAAAACAGCGGTTTGTAGATGTCATGGCCGAGCTCAAGCATGATGACACACTTCGGATACTCGTGCTCACTGGCGAGGGTAATAAGGCGTTTGTTGGCGGCAGTAATCTAGATGAAATGCGACACTATGATCCTATTCAAGGCGAACGTTCCTCTACACTCACACATTACGCATGTGACGCTGTCAGAACGTTTCCTGTTCCAGTCATAGCGCGTATAAATGGNCACTGTTTTGGGTCTGGGATGGAAATTGCGGCAGCTGCGGATATGCGTGTGGGAGCAGACCACGGCAAATACGGCATGCCCGAGACGCGATTTGGGATTCCATCAGGAATGGAAGCTTGTTTGTTGCCACGTTTGATTGGTTGGGGAAGGACGGTCGAACTAGTTCTTACTGGCGATCATATCACCGCTGAACAAGCCCATGATTATGGATTTTTGCATAAAATTGTCCCTTTTGCTGAGCTCGATAAAGCTGTAGGGGAATGGGCAGATTCGCTGCTGCTTTGTGGCCCAAATGCTATACGTGTGCAGAAAGCACTCATTAATAATTGGGAGAGAATGGCATTTACAGATGCTGCGAAAGTGGGCATCCAAGCGATAGCCGGATGTTACTCCACTGATGAGCCCCGGTCTCTAATGACGGCCTTTGTAAACAGAAATAAATAGCTATTGCCCAANTCGGTGATTATCACAAAGTCTAAAGTCAGTATTTTGGNCCNNTTCNGTCANGTTAAATTTCGGTCCAACAAGGCAGCTGCTTCCAATGCGTAATAACTTATAACGCCG
This sequence comes from Rhodospirillaceae bacterium, assembly GCA_002718015.1. GTDB lineage: Bacteria > Pseudomonadota > Alphaproteobacteria > UBA8366 > UBA8366 > UBA8366. The sequence goes on along the minus strand of PBCW01000032.1, from coordinate 27,416 downwards.
TCTGCTCCTGCGCGTTTAAACGACAACAATGCCTCAAGCATTGCTGTGTCATGATCAATCCAACCATTTTGTGCCGCAGCCTTAAGCATCGCGTACTCCCCACTCACTTGATAGACGAACGTTGGCATGTGAAAAGTATTTTTTATCTGATGGACTATATCTAGGTAAGGCATTCCCGGCTTTATTAAAAGCATATCNGCNCCCTCAGCAACGTCGAGTGNTGNNTCACGCAGAGCTTCATCAGAATTAGCTGGATCCATTTGATAGGTTTTTTTGTCNCCCTTCAATGTGATTTGTGATCCTATNGCATCTCGGAACGGCCCATAAAATGCCGATGCATATTTTGCGGNGTACGACATTATACGAACTTGTTTAAANCCATCAGAGTCGAGTGCTTTACGGATCACACAGACACGGCCATCCATCATGTCGGATGGCGCTATCGTGTCACATCCAGCGTCAGCTTGCGTTATTGCTTGCTTGGCNAGCACCTCCAAGGTCTCATCATTTAACACCACTTCTCCATCTATAAGGCCGTCTTGCCCATGGGTAGTGTAAGGATCGAGTGCTACGTCACAAATAATCAACAAGTCAGGTGTGTTTTTTTTGATCGAGCGTATGGCTCGGCATATCAAGTTATTTGGATTGAAAGCTTCTCTTCCGTCTGCGGTTTTAAGCTCTTGAGCAGTGCAAGGGAAAAGTGCAACGGCCGGAATCCCGAGTTTAAAAGCCGCCTCAGCGCATTGTGGGACTAAGTCAATAGATAGTCGATCAATGCCGGGCATGGATGCAATGGGTTCGCATCGGTTCTCACCGTCAATTACGAATATTGGCAGAATTAAATCATTAGGGGTTAGATGGTTCTCTGCAACCAAGCGACGGACGGACCCGGAGCTTCTATTTCGACGCATGCGTACCATTGGAAAACGAGCCTCGGTTCCGCTATTTGTGCAAGCCGTAGACTTCTGCGATGCCAGAGTATTTTTGGCCTTCGGCATATTATTCTCCCAAGATATGAGTAATAAACTGATTTAAAAACGATAAGCACAAGCTTTTACTCAGGACACCTTCGCTAGGGCATTGGCAAGATCTTTTATTATGTCATCTATGTGCTCAATTCCTACAGACAAACGCACATAGCCTTCTGTAACGCCGCTTGCAATCTGGTCCTCAGACGTTAATTGTGAATGGGTAGTGGTTGCTGGATGTATTGCGAGTGAGCGAGAATCCCCAATATTAGCGACATGATAATGCATTTCGAGAGCATCTATAAAGGCCCGACCTCCCTCTGCACCGCGCTTAAGTTCAAATCCTACGAGTCCTCCATTGCCGCCCGAGAGATATTTATTGGTTCGTTCTAGCTGCACCTTATCGGTGTGGTGGGTGGGGTAGATAACATTTGCAACCTCTTTGTGAGATTTAAGAAAATCCGCGACCATTGCTGCGTTTTTTGAATGCTCACGAATACGAAGTGCAACAGTTTCAAGCCCTTGCAAAAACATAAAGGCATTAAATGGACTCATTGCAGCGCCAAGATCGCGAAGCAGTGTTACTCGCATCTTCAAAATATAAGCGATAGGCCCAAGTGGTTTGACTGCTTCAGTCCACACAGCGCCGTGATAAGAGGCGTCTGGTTTGTTTAACATCGGGAAGCGATCGGCGTTAGCTTCCCAATCAAAGTTACCGCTATCAACAACCAGCCCCCCGATTGAGGTGCCGTGGCCACCAATGTATTTTGTCGTTGAGTAAACAATTATTGAAGCGCCGTGATCGAATGGCCTACACAAAACGGGACATGCGGTATTATCCATTATCAAAGGTACCCCGTACTTATTTCCAATTTCTGCTACTTCTGTTATCGGAAAAACACAGAGTTTCGGATTCGGCAAAGTTTCTGCGTAATAAGCCCTCGTTTTTTCATCGGTTGCACGCGCAAAAGCTTGCGGATCTTTTGGATCAACGAAGCGAACTTCTATCCCCATTGTGCTGAGTGTATTGGCAAAAAGATTCCAAGTCCCTCCGTACAGGTCGGTCGAGCTAATAATGTTATCGCCGACTTGAGCAATGTTTTGAATGGCTAACGCAGATGCGGACTGGCCCGATCCTAACGCTAAGGAGGCGGCTCCTCCCTCGAGTGCTGCAACGCGCTGTTCAAGCACATCTGTCGTTGGATTCATTATTCGCGTGTAAATATTACCCAACTCTTTTAGCGCAAATAAATTTGATGCATGTTCCGTATTATCAAACTGATAGCTAGTGGTTTGGTAAATAGGCACCGCAACAGCCCCCGTAGTTGGGTCGGATCGATAGCCTGCGTGTAAAGCAACTGTTTCAGGATTTTTTGAGTGATGGGGCATAACGATCTCCTTAGGTTTTTCTGTGCTTGGTGTCGAAAAGACTATCGGTGATGTCCGCTGTCAAGTGTATGTCGGGGTCCAATAGCACTTGAAGGGAAAAAGTTGAGACACATTTTTCAAATTTATTTTGCAAAAATTATTTGGGTTGTTCGCTTTGCATTAAAACACAGTGAATGTTGTGGATATCAGAAATATGTAAGGGGCACCAATTGTATTTATTAGGCCTTTCTGTGTAAACTTTCTTGTCTGTAAATTATTTCAATCAGTCCTAGAGCATCTAGAGCAAAATAAGTCAGAACGGTTTTTTGAATTACTAAGGTTACCGACCGTTAAAAACGATCGTTTCGGGGCTTTTGCATTTGTTTTGGTGCGGCATTTTGTTGTTTTGAATCTTGCAATCAGTAGAATATTACTCAGGCATAAGAATATAAAAGGATGCATTACATGTTGGACAAGATACCACCCATTGCAGAAAGCCCCGCTGCATGGACTGCGGATGATATGGAGATAGACAGGTCTTGGATCATTAACCTGAGCGAGGTGGATCTNAAAGAGCTCAATATTGCTACTTTGAANTTATATGAGCGGGGTATTTCGCCGCTTGAATTTAGGCAAAATGACTTNCCGCTTCCTACNCTTGCTCCAAAAATTGCCAGTCTGCTTAAGGAGATAGAGTATGGTCGTGGCTTCGCATTATTACGGGGTTTAAACGTCTCAGATTATTCTATGGATCAATTGTCAGTTTTGTATTGGGGCCTCGGAACACATCTTGGCGAAATCATTTCCCAAAACAGTCAGGGTGATTTGTTGGGGCGTGTCACCGACATGGAGGGTGGAAAATTTGTCAAAGGTGGATACTATGAGCAGGGTGTTCGTGGCCATCGAACCAGCGCATTCTTANCACCTCATTCCGACTCNTCGGATGTTGTTGGTCTTATGTGTGTGCGTCCCGCTAAAAAAGGNGGAGAGAGCTGGATTTCCTCGTCATTGGCTNTCTACAATNAAATACGGTCTAAGCGCCCTGANTTGNTAGCGCCANTATTAGCNGGATTTCGGTATGACCTTATTGGTAAGGGGCGCACCGCTGGCGAACTTACCAATAATCGTATCCCAGTTTACAGTTGGTATGAGGGGTTGCTCTCATGNAGATTTAATAAGCAACAGATTGANCTCGGGGCCAAACGTGCNGGTGAAAAATTAACGGAATTACAGCAGGAAGCGATAGATTTATTTGAGGAAATTGCTTTATCCGATAAATTTCTTTTGCGAATGCTGTTTGAGCCTGGAGATATTCAGCTTCTAAATAATCATACAACAGTTCACAGTCGGGGGCAGTTCGTAGATTTTGAAGAGGCTGAGAAACGTCGACTGTTATTACGTTTGTGGGTGAACATTCCAAATGGTCGTCCACTTGCGCCTGAGTATGCTGATAGACTTAATACTGGTGGACGTGGTGGTGTAACTAAAAGATTATAGGTTGCATTTATTACACAGAGTATTCGGTCTATGTATTCCCTGCTAGTTTGGATGCTGCTGTATTTTAGTAGAACACGAAACATAGTTTAATGTCGTGTACTAGGATCTATAAATTTTCGCAATGCCAAGGATCACTCCGTGGTTTTTTTTTATTATGTATTAGGTCTATGGCGGGCGAAAATTCATACGATTAGAGTTATTCGCTGCGCAAATATAAAGCAGGGCAGTAAGCAGACTTGTACGCGATCGTTTTTAAATTTTACACCTTGGTATGTTAGCCTGATTTATGACGAAACAAGAAGAGCACGGTGTTATTATTGAAATGATTGGAGCCGGTCGATACGTTAAAGTGACGGCGGTTGATACACGAACGGGTATAGAGGCGGTAATTGTGGGAGACCCAAGACGCGGAGATAGGGCGCTTCGAATCGCAGCACATAAAAAACTTCAATACGTCTTGAAGAAGAAGGCTGATAAGGGNTCAATTTAAAANTTTNTAGTACAAGCAAAAAAAAGCCGATCGCGATGATCGGCTAGGTTGAATTTTTTTCTAATTATNGTTGAAAANATCACACGACAGTACTCGCTGTGTGGCCTAAACCAATTTTTTTTGCGAAAGCGGAGCGCTGGCGTGAGTAGTTTGGGGCAACCATCGGATAGTCGAGAGGTAACCCCCACTTGGCACGGTATTCTTGGGGTGTCATTCCGTAAGCTGTTCTGAGGTGACGCTTTAACATTTTCAGTCTTTTGCCATCTTCCAAGCAAACTATGTAGTCGGGAGTGATTGATTTTCTGATGGCAATAGCAGCTTTTGAGCGTACGGTGATCTTTTGGCCGCCATCAAGTTTTTGTAGGGACCCATACACAATTTGAATAACATCGTTCAATTGAGTTGGCGGCAAAGTATTATTGCCGACATACGCAGAAACAACGTCGGTAGTCATGCGTAGAATATCAGTCTTTTGGTCTTTTTGATTTGTCATTTGTTGGCGCATCACCCATGTTCCTGAGTTTTTATTAATATTGTTAAATAATTCACACAAAAAAAAATGAATGTCAATATCGAATATAAATATTGTGTATTTCTATACTTAAAATAAAGTGAAATAAGATATAATGATTATTCATTTAGAAGTATTACACCACATATACCAATAAAATTATTGTACAACGCAATATAAAGTAGAAATAAATTTAATTATTACATTCGAGTCCAAGTTGCTTGCGTAAATTTTACTACTCTTGCTGTATATTTGTGTCCTAAGAAAAGNCATATTTCANGTTGGCAGTTTTGCTAAACGAAATCTTGTGTTAGATTGGCAAGACGNCGCGATATGTGGTATNCAANTTGAAGATATTTAACACTCGNTATTATTTTAGAAAAACGGTTAAAGAGTAAATGGTTAAAGAGACTACTCTAATTGCCTCCGACCATGCTGGCTTTGAAATGAAAGCAGTAATTGGGGCACGGTTGAGAGATCTAGGGTATGGAGTGCTTGATTTGGGTACCAATAAGACTGAGTCAGTCGATTATCCTGACTTTGCAGAAGCAGTAGCGTCGGCGTTGCTTGAGCGAAAGGCTTCGTGGGCGGTCCTAATCTGTGGTACTGGGATTGGTATATCAATTGCGGCAAACCGACATCGTCACGTACGCGCGGCATTGTGTCATTCGGCAACCGATGCTCGTTTTGCTCGCGCTCACAATGATGCTAATGTGCTGGCGCTAGGTGCTCGAACCACAGGTATAGAAATAGCTCTCGATTGCCTTAGTATCTTTATACAAACGCCCTTTGAAGGCGGCAGACACCAAAAGCGCGTAAAGAAATATTCGTAATTACAAGAGGGGCTTATTGAAAAATGGCAGAGGCCAGAACAGCTGAAATTTTTGAAGACGGTTTTTTTACCGACAGTTTGCAGGCAAGTGACCCTGATTTGGCCGCAGCTATTGGTTTCGAACTGTCCAGGCAGAAGCATCAAATAGAGTTGATTGCATCTGAAAACATTGTAAGCCGCGCGGTGCTGCAAGCGATAGGGTCTGTTCTCACAAACAAGTATGCTGAGGGATATCCGGGACGCCGGTACTACGGCGGATGTGAATATGTAGATATCGCTGAGGAGCTAGCGATTGAGCGAGCAAAAAAATTATTTGGCTGTGCATTTGCTAATGTGCAACCACACTCGGGCGCACAGGCTAATAATGCAGTATATTTGGCGACGATTAAGCCTGGTGATACGATTATGGGGTTGTCGCTAGCCGCAGGTGGTCATTTAACTCACGGGGCCCCCCCCAACCAATCAGGAAAATGGTTTAATGCTGTGCAATATGGCGTACGCAAAGATAATGCTTTGATCGATTTCGATGAAGTTGCATCTCTCGTGGAGCAGCATAAGCCGAAAATATTGATTGCGGGAGGATCGGCGTATCCGCGCATTATCGATTTTGCGAAATTCCGTGAAATAGCCGATTCTGTAGGCGCTATTTTTATGGTTGATATGGCACACTTTTCGGGTCTCGTGGCGGGTGGCGTTCACCCAAGTCCATTTCCTCATGCACACGTTGTCACAACTACGACACATAAAACCCTACGTGGGGCTCGAGGTGGCATGATCCTATGTAATGATGAGGAGTTAGGGAGGAAATTCAATTCCGCGATTTTTCCTGGTACCCAGGGAGGTCCCTTGATGCATATGGTCGCTGGGAAAGCGGTGGCCTTTGGTGAGGCACTAAAGCCATCCTTCAAACTTTACGCACAAGGGATCATTGATAATGCGAAGACACTAGCTGAGACTTTAACTGCTGGCGGTTTAGATATTGTATCCGGAGGTACTGATACGCACTTAGTGTTGGTAGATCTTCGTCCTAAGGCGTTAACCGGTAACGTAGCAGAGAAAGCATTAGAGCGTGCTGGGCTTACTTGCAACAAAAATGGAATTCCTTACGACCCTGAAAAACCGATGGTAACTTCTGGCGTGCGCCTGGGGACACCTGCGGGAACGACGCGTGGATTTGGACGGGCCGAATTCCGAGCTGTCGGAGAGTTAATTGTCGAAGTTTTAGATGGTCTTGCTTCCAACGGTGATAGTGGGAATAAAGCTATAGAGAAATCTGTGCGTGAGCGCGTTGATGCGCTATGTATGCGATTTCCGATTTATCCGAATGAGTTTTGAGTTTGGCCGAACTCGGTTATAGAGGAGATGTGAGCCATGCGATGTCCGTTTTGTAGTCACAATGATACTCAGGTAAAGGATTCACGGCCCACGGAAGATAATGCGGCGATAAGGCGGAGACGCTTTTGTCCTAACTGTGGCCAACGCTTCACTACTTTTGAACGGGTGCAGCTTCGTGACCTTACTGTGGTTAAAAAAAATGGNCAGAGAGAGCCATTCGATAGAGACAAGTTGGTGCGTTCTATGAGCATTGCGCTTCGTAAGCGTCCGGTAGAGCCCGACCGAGTTGAACAAGTAGTTAACTCTATCGTCCGGCGCTTAGAAAGCACCGGCGAGAGTGACGTCAATGCTGATCTAGTGGGCGAATTAATAATGGAAGCCCTTGCTTCGTTGGATAAAGTTGCGTACGTGCGTTTTGCATCAGTCTATCGAAATTTCCGCGAAGCTAAAGATTTTGAAGAGTTTATTACTGACGAACTCGGTGCTGACAGGAATTAATAGCCAGGATTTACGCTTTATGCGTATCGCCCTAGCTTTGGCTCGGCGGGGTTTGGGTAACGTTTGGCCCAATCCAGCCGTTGGGTGTGTCTTGGTCAAGGATGACGTAATTGTCGGGCGAGGTTGGACCCAGCCTGGCGGNCGGCCGCACGCAGAAACTGAGGCTTTGGCTAGAGCAGGTGAAGCGTCTATTGGAGCCACTGCTTATATTACTTTGGAGCCTTGTTGCCATCAGGGTGCAACACCTCCTTGCACTGATGCGCTAATTGTAGGCGGAGTTTCTCGAGTTGTTGCAGCAACTAACGATCCTGACCCGCGAGTTTCCGGGAAAGGAATAGCTAAACTACGCGCATCTGGGATCCAAACGATAGTGGGGGTTTGTGAGAACGATGCATTAGAATTGAATGCAGGGTTTATTTCTCGTGTAACTCAGGCCAAGCCATTAGTTCACTTGAAGATAGCTTCCACTTTGGATGGGAAAATCGCAACATCTAGGGGTGAAAGTAAATGGATTACAGGTTGCCAAGCACGACGGCGTGTTCACGCGATGCGAGCTGAAGTTGACGCAGTGCTAATTGGTATTGGCACAGCATTAATTGATAATCCCAAACTAACATGCCGGCTTGCGGGAATGGAAAGCTTGTCTCCAACTCGCATAGTACTCGATCCGCGTTTAGAGCTTCCATTGACTTCAGAACTTGCTAANTCTTGCAATGATATACCTACATGGTTGATTACAGGATTGAGCGCTGATACGAAACAACTTTCCTTATTACGGGGTCTAGGCATTGAGGTTATCCAAATTGCGTCCGATGAAANTGGCCATGTTGATCTGCAGAAAACGCTCTCCGTGTTGGCGAAGTATGGAATCACTAGGCTCCTAATTGAGGGTGGAAGTGAGATTGCATCAGCTTTTTTACGTTTAGGATTAGTGGATAGAGTATCATGGTTCCGAGCTGCAACTATCATGGGTGGTGACGGGATTTCAGCCGTGGCAGGCTATGGACTTTCGGAGTTAAAAGATATTCAGAATTTTGAACATGTGTCTGTCGAACGAATTGGAAACGATTTGCTGGAAACTTATCTGCAGCCGGCATAGGTTAAAGATATGTTTACAGGTTTAATACAGGACGTGGGCAAGGTTCGCGGTGTCGAGAAAGCGGGTGATACGCGGATCGAAATCGCCACTGAGTTTAATTTGAGCGAAGTGGCGATTGGTGCGTCCCTTGCGTGCTCTGGGATTTGCCTTACTGTCACTGAGAAGAAATCGAGCTGGTTCGCTGTCGAAGTCTCGGCGGAAACCTTATCCAAAACCACGCTGGGTGATTGGCAAAAAGGGCATCTTGTGAATCTTGAGCGGTCTCTAACGCTCGGAGACGAACTCGGTGGTCATCTCGTGTTTGGGCATGTAGATGGAGTTGCTGAAATAGTTTCTCGGTTGCCAGATGGTGATAGTACCCGATTTCAAATTCTTCCTCCTCGCGACTTAGCGAAATTCATCGCGCCTAAAGGGTGCATTACCATAGACGGGGTTTCACTCACTGTTAATGAGGTAGAAGATTCTAAAAATAAGACGATTTTTGGTATTAACATAATTCCTCACACACTCGAACACACAGGTTTCGGACAAACGATGCCTGGAGATAGAGTTAACCTTGAGGTTGATATGTTAGCCCGATATGTTGCTCGGCTTCTGCCAGATATAGACGAAGGCAAGACATGAGCGAAGAAAAGAAAAACACAGAGAACAATACCAAAATAAGGAAACGAAAAGCAGGAGAATTAGACTGCCTTTCACCAATAGAGGATATCATAGAGGATGCCCGTAACGGGCGTATGTTTATCCTTGTTGATGATGAGGAGCGAGAGAACGAAGGAGATCTGGTTATACCCGGGCAGATGGCAACACCAGACGCAATAAATTTTATGGCAACACACGGCCGTGGCCTCATCTGCCTTGCTCTTACACAAACTCGCTGTGATCATCTTGGTCTCGACTTGATGAGCCAGAAAAACCAAAGTCGTCATCAAACCGCCTTTACCACATCAATTGAAGCACGTGAGGGAGTGACCACGGGTATTTCCGCGCCTGATCGTGCTCGAACCATTTCCGTAGCTATTGATCCAACGAAGGGTATGGCAGATATAGGCACTCCCGGACATGTTTTTCCACTAATGGCACGAAAAGGTGGTGTGCTTGTCCGTGCTGGCCACACTGAGGCTTCGGTCGATATAGCCAGACTTGCTGGACTCAATCCGTCTGGGGTGATCTGCGAAATTATGAATGAAGATGGAACCATGGCTCGGCTCGGTGACTTGGTATCATATGCACAATTTCATAACTTGAAGATCGGAGCTATAGCAGACCTCATTGCTTATCGTAGGAAACACGATCGGATTGTCGAAAAGTTAGCGGAAAGTAATTTTTCGAGTGCTTATGGGGGTGAATTTAGATTAGTTGTTTATGTCAACAGGGCTGCTTATGCCGAACACATAGCGCTAGTAAAAGGTGATATTACCGCAGGAAAACCGACACTTGTGCGTATGCACGCTATCAATTTCCTCGACGACGTGATGGGTAATCTCAAGGGGGAACGTGCGGGCGATTTGCACCGTGCTATGGAATTGATTGGTGAGGCGGAAAGTGGGATTGTTGTCATTTTGCGTGAGCCGTATCCGACTCAGCTTTCCGATAAACTTGCCCAACCCGTAGACGGTAGTCTCCCCGCAGGGTCGATAAAACCGCCTCTTAGAGATTATGGCGTGGGGGCACAGATACTATTAGATCTGGGGGTAAGCGATATGGTTTTGTTATCAAATACTAAACGCTCGGTTGTTGGCTTAGATGGGTATGGCTTGAAAATCGTTGGGCAGAAGCCAATCACGTGACTTTTGAGTGCAGGATAATGGCAGAGAAAATTAAACCACATATAATGATAGTAGAGGGTCGCTACTACGAGAGGATTCAAGATCACTTGCTCGAGGGTGCTGTTAAAATGTTAGATGAATTGGGGGCGTCACATGAAACGTACAGCGTTCCCGGTGCATTTGAAATTCCGGCAGCCATTGCCTTCGCGGCAAAACCTGACGGTGTGACAGCGAGTGGGCACCAATATGATGGTTTTATTGCTTTAGGTTGCGTAATTCGTGGTGAGACATCCCATTACGAACATATTTGTGGGGAGGTTTCTCGAGGACTTATGGACCTCTCTCTCCGCCATTCACTTGCCATTGGCTTCGGCCTGCTGACATGTGAAAATCGTGAGCAGGCCCTTGTGCGTGCTGCTGTCAACCGAGGTAATAAGGGTGGTGATGCAGCGCGTACATGTATTAGAATGTACGAACATAAACGTTTTTTCCAAATGGGCTCATGAATATTGCCAAGTTCTACATGGCTCCCGCGAGAAGGGCGGCGCGCCTCGTCGCGGTGCAATCCCTCTATGAAATGGAGCTTAGCGGAAAACCTGCTAACCAAGTGCTGAATGAAGTTGCTCGTCGACGAGATTGCAATATTTCTGAAAATTGCGAAACGGAGGACCAGCTGGCTTGGCCACCAGCTGAGACCGACATGGCATTTTGTAGTGAATTAGTAAGGGGTGTTAATGCAAATTACGATAGTATTGATAATTTAATAAGGGGAGCAATGGTTGCCGGCCGAGCTCCTCGACAGTTAGAAACTATTTTACGGACTATTTTGCGTGTGGGGACCTATGAGCTTGGCCAGAGGCATGATATCGACCCACCTGTCACGATAAGCGAATTCGTAGGGTTAGCCGAACGGTTTTTTTCTGAAAAGGAGCCTGCTTTGGTTAATGGGCTTTTGGACCGCATTGCGCGTGACCTGCGCCCGGATGAAATGATGGGGATGCACTCTGATGTTGGGCAAGGGTGAATTCGGACGCATTCGTGACTTACTTACTCCTCTGTCGGGAAAAGGGGCTTTTGACCTCGAGGATGACGCTGGAGTGCTATCTGAAACACTAGGTCACGAAATTGTGGTTACGACTGATACCATAGTGTCTGGAGTGCATTTTCACGGTAGTGAGCCTCCCGAAGAGATCGCGGCTAAATTACTACGGGTAAATCTTTCTGATCTCGCTGCTATGGGTACCAAACCAATCTGCTACACCCTGAATTGGTCCTTGCCGTCAAGCTATGATGATGAGTGGGTCATTTCGTTTTGCGCGGGCCTCAAAGTCCAACAAGAAATATTTGGTATATATTTGTTGGGTGGCGACAGTACGTCGACACCAGGACCAGCCTGTTTAACGGCAACATTATTCGGCCATGTGCCCCGTGGGCAGGTCCTTCGTCGCGCAGGGACAAAGCTGGGCGAAACAATTTTTGTAAGTGGCACTATTGGTGATGGTGCGCTGGGGCTTCTCGCCGAGCAGGGAATGCTTGCGGATCTCGATAAGGCCTTGGCCCGAAAATTGATTGGGCGTTACCGTATTCCGGAACCTCGCATTGGGTTGGGCATAGCGCTTCGAGGAAGAGCCAGCGCGGCGGCTGATATATCCGACGGATTGCTTGCAGATATTGGACATTTGACGGATTTAGCAGGTCTTGGGGCGGAAGTTAAAATGTCGGAAATCCCTCTTTCAAGTGGGGCCCGTAGCGCTTTGGCTATAAATAGTGAACTTTGGCAGGTAATTGTAGGTGGGGGCGATGATTATGAACTTGTATTCACGGGTGAGCGTGGCTTAGCAGATACACTAACTAATATTGGGGTCAATATTACGGCAATCGGAAAAATAACCGCAGAGCCAAGCGTGAGGCTTATTGGTGCTAACGGAAATATAATGCAAGTGAACAAAGAAGGATATTGCCACTCCTGATTAATATTGTTGTATTTTGGTATTTGGCAAGAAAAAAAATTTAAGTAGCCCCGGGAATCATACTACAGCAAATATGGGTTATTTGAATTTTATGTGTTCCTTGGGACACTCACAAATATTATGAATGATGGGAAGATTATGACCTTATATCGTATTGGATTTCTGACAGCGCTATTGATTTTTTCAATAGTACCGGCTGTGTGTGCTGTTGAGGAAACTAAGACTTTGGTAGAAGATGATCCAGAGTTTGTGCCAATTCCCAGTCTTGCTGTTCCTATTATACGAGAGGGACGTGTAGAAAAATATATTTTCTTAACGGTAACCTTGGAGATGATAGATTCTGATGCAAAAGATGTGGCGGAGCTTTANGTCCCTNGAATAAANGATGCGTTCTTTAGGTCTTTATTTGNNTACTTTGGGTCTTTGCGGCCTGGAACACCNGGGGTGAATATACGCTTGGTTAAGGCTCGCCTTATGCACGCTGGAAAGCGTGCCATAGGAGAGAATAAGATTAAGGCAGTTTTAATACAAAATGCNTTCGANCAGGATGTAANTATCCGAGCAACAGANNCAAAAAAAANTCAGTGATNCTNAATTTTCTGGAGGAATTAATTCTTGCACGCAAACTTTTTCTACTAAATGATCGCGTGCAATATCGGCAAGGTGNACACGCTTTTCCTCATTNCTNAGTGNTGCNCCTATCCCTTGTGTAAGCGCCAGCACTATAGATTGATCAGTCATATCAAGCCAATAAGCCCGGCGGATTAATTTATCNTCCGCATCTCTTGCAAATGGGTCATCNGGGTTTTTTCCTAAATCNGGTTTGTAGAAATTCATAACGTTACACCTCTTTTTAACNTTTTTGTGGCTGTNATGTTGTNTGCTTTGCATTTTGGTTTGTNTAAATTAANTTCNTGNATGACTAAAGGCATGCTATCGCTGATANCAATGTCATTCAATTAATCAGTTAGNTGGTAGCAGNATAATGACTGCATCTCANGNCCCTTCGGTCTACGATCCAACAAAGAAAAATGTNCTTATACTATCAGTATGTCTCGGCATGGCGATGACTGGTACTTCTATTGTANTGACTATATCNGCATTAGTTGGTATTNCATTGGCTCCCGACCCNGCTCTTGCAACGGTACCTTTTGGNTTGCAATGGNTTATGACCGTCTCGAGCACTGTACCTTTATCACTTCTGATGCGCCGTTTCGGNCGNCGNCCGGTCTTTATCTGCGGTCAANTGGTCGGTTGCTGTGGAGCCGCGATTGCAACATTTGCAATTTTTTATGAGNATTTTTATTTTTTCGCNTTAGGCAGCGCCANAATGGGTATTCACAATGCTTGCTGGCAATATTATCGTTTTGCTGCTGCAGATACGGCTAGCGANGCNTTTAAGGGGCGTGCNATATCNTATGTAATGGCAGGNGGCGTATTNGCTGCCATTGNAGGCCCCGAACTGGCAAGTCAGACACATGGACTTTTTGAACCCGTGTTATTTGCCGGAGGATATTTCACAATTTGCTGTATTACTGCTGTAACGTCTGTTCTTCTCTTTGCCATAGATATTCCAAGGCCACAGCCACGCAAAGGACGAGCTGGCAGACCGTTGGGCGTTATAATTCGTCAACCCGTTTTTATTGTGGCGGTTCTATCTTCAATGCTTGGTTATGGGCTAATGAATNTGTCTATGACCTCAACNCCATTAGCAATGAAGGNGTGTGGCTTTGTGGTCCAGGACACAAAATGGATAATTCAGGCACATATCCTAGGGATGTATTTGCCCAGTTTCTTNACNGGAAATCTCATAAAGCGATTCGGTATTNATANTATTTTAATTGTGGGAGCAGTNCTGATGATTGCTGCAGCTTCAANAGCGATGTCAGGAGAAACTTTAGGTCATTTTGCCTTNGCCTTAACTNTCCTTGGTCTTGGATGGAACNTCCTATTCATTGGAGGAACAACCCTTTTAACTGANNCTTACAAGCCAGAAGAAAAGGAAAAAGTCCAAGGCTGCAATGACTTGCTNGTATTTGGCACNGTCGTATTGACGGCTTTTTTCTCNGGNACTGTCCAACATTTGATCGGNTGGACTGCAGTAAATGCAGCGTNAATCTTGCCNGCATNCCTCGTTGTCGCGGCCGTAATTTGGTTGCGGCAAAAACAAGCTAAAGCTGTTTAAACAACTAAATGTTTCGCGTGGTTGCCTTCGCNATGTGCTTCTGGCATGGTCNTCTTNGNTANAGTGTAAGTCTANNAAAGCACTANGTCGCAATATTTATTTNAAAACGAAGTTATCAGAAAAACGAAAGTAGGTTTGAACGATGCTAAACATTGTCATCGGGTGCGGTGNNCTTGCNGTTCTTTATGGTATTTTTATAAGCCGTCAGGTGCTGAATGCGGACGCAGGCAGCAAGCGAATGAAGGAAATTGCCTCAGGTATTCAAGAGGGGGCTGCTGCCTATCTCAACCGACAATACACTACNATTGGAGTGGTTGGCGCTGCCATAGCATTAATCCTTGTTTATTTATTTAACTGGCATGTGGCTATAGGGTTCNTAATTGGTGCTGTCTTGTCAGGAGCTGCAGGCTACATCGGTATGCATATTTCAGTTCGAGCAAATGTTCGAACTACTCAGGCCGCGAGTAAGGGGCTNGCAGAGGGATTAAAGGTTTCTTACCAAGCGGGGTCGGTGACAGGTATGTTNGTGGCCGGNTTAGCCTTACTTTCCGTTACAGGCTATTATAAATTTNTNATCGAAAGTGGAGCTAGTGAGCGTGGTATCGTTGATCCATTAGTGGCCCTAGGGTTNGGCGCNTCACTNATATCCATATTTGCACGACTNGGGGGNGGAATTTTCACGAAGGGTGCGGACGTGGGAGCNGATCTCGTTGGCAAAGTTGAGGCTGGAATTCCTGAGGATGATCCGCGTAATCCAGCAGTGATTGCGGACAATGTGGGTGATAATGTAGGTGATTGCGCAGGTATGGCTGCCGATTTATTCGAGACTTATGTTGTAAGTGTAGTCGCAACTATGGTGCTAGCTCAGATCTTTTTCTCGGGAACGGCCGAAGGACAAATGATGGTTTTCCCATTGGTCATCGGTGCAACATGCATAGTAACTACAATAATCGGAAACTTTTTCGTAAAGCTGGGCGCTNACCAAAGCATAATGGGCGCTTTGTACAAGGGCTTTATTGCATGCACAGTTCTCTCAGCAGTGGCTCTGTACTTTGTTACNGATGAGGTAATAGGTTTGAATAGCAGCTTCATTATTTCGGGCCAATCTGCTACCGGCTTAGATCTTTTCTATTGCGGAATTATNGGATTGGTCACNACCGGTCTAATTGTTTGGATTACCGAGTACTATACNGGNACAGAATATCGCCCGGTCCGCTCAGTTGCTCAGGCATCTACTACCGGCCACGGTACAAATGTCATCCAAGGACTAGCGATCTCTATGGAGGCAACAGCGATACCGGCAATTATTATCTGTGCGGCCATAGTAGGGACTTTTTTGCTAGCCGGCCTCTTCGGNATTGCTATTGCAGTCACCACAATGCTTGCGCTTGCTGGCATCGTGGTTGCTCTNGANGCGTATGGGCCTGTCACTGATAATGCTGGTGGAATTGCNGAAATGGCCGAACTNAAAGAAAAAGTTCGGAAAACTACTGATGCATTNGATGCGGTNGGCAATACCACTAAAGCGGTGACAAAAGGNTATGCTATAGGATCCGCAGGATTGGGTGCANTAGTTTTGTTCGCAGCTTATACTCAAGATCTNCAGCACTTCACGTCTAATCCAGATCAATTTAAATATTTCGCTGGGGTGACANTAGACTTCTCTCTGTCAAANCCATATGTGGTCGTCGGCCTTTTTGTNGGTGGGCTTCTTCCNTATTTGTTCGGAGCTCTCGGTATGACTGCAGTAGGTCGGGCGGCNGGTGCTGTCGTTGTTGAAGTACGGCGCCAGTTCAAAGAAATAAAAGGTATTATGAAAGGCAAGGCAAAACCNGANTANGGTGCCTGCGTGGACATGTTAACCAAGGCCGCAATCAAAGAAATGATTATTCCATCCATGCTTCCAGTATTATCACCAATTATACTCTTTCTCGTGATCCAAGGCATAGCTGGAAAATCTGCCGCGTTCTCTGCGCTTGGAGCAATGCTTCTTGGGGTCATTGTGACCGGGCTATTTGTAGCAATTTCGATGACAGCGGGAGGCGGCGCCTGGGATAACGCAAAAAAATACATCGAGGATGGTAATCATGGAGGTAAGGGGTCTGATGCACATCATGCAGCAGTTACTGGGGACACTGTCGGTGATCCTTACAAAGACACTGCTGGCCCCGCCGTAAATCCCATGATTAAAATTACGAATATCGTGGCGCTTCTTTTATTGGCAATGTTAGCGCACTGACTTGTTGAAATGGCAAAAAAAAGGAGCCCCCAAATGATTAGTCGGGGGTTTCTTTATTTTTTGTTTTTTAATCACCCATTGGTATTCCCAAACCAAGATTTCCAAACATCTGCTCCCAAAATCCTAGTTCGTGACCGGTCGTGCGCGTCTCTCGTTTGACCAAATCGACATCACGCCGGTCGTCTGTTTGGTATTGTTCTAAGTGTTGGACCTTACCGCGCGGGGTGAAATATATAGCTATAACTCGCTGATCAACTACGTTTTCAGGCAGAAAAGCCCATTGGGATGTTTCACGGCTGATATAATACCAAACCTGCGAATCAAACGTCCCTTTAGTGGAGGGATTTCCGAGTATCCTTACAACTTCTTCTCTGCTCGTTTCACCAATTTTGATCTTAGAAATTTGTGATTCGGTNGGCTGGTTTCCGCGCACNGCGGTTTTCGTTGAACAGGAGCTTAAAGTTGCCGTTATAATTATCACAAGACCTGCAAGTAATGAGTATTTTTTGATGGTCTGTTTCATGTTACTTTACTTTTCCATTATAGCGCGGTGGTAATTTAATGTTGGAATGAGNGCTCGATGTTTAAACTTGGTTTTNTCCACTAAACTTGGCTGGGATATCACGTACAATCTACCAGTTTTTTGNGAAAGTATTTTCATGCTGAAAAAAATAAGGTCTCTATTTGGATCTGACACACTTGAGNTGCCGGCTCGTGCATTATACCATCGNATTGTNGAGCAAGCACGCCAACGTTTCTTGTATGAAGAATTTGATGTGCCAGATACGGCTAATGGGCGTTTTGATATGATNGTTCTTCATTGCTACTGTGTTATGAGGCGGCTCAAGCAAACGCCAGAAGGTTTTAAATTATCACAAATGCTCGCAACTATTTTGATAGATGACCTTGATCGAAATCTTCGAGAAATGGGTGTTGGTGATTTATCTGTGGGCAAGAAAGTAAAACGTATAGCCGAGGGTTTCTATGGACGACTNGATGCCTACGACGNGGCTACCTTAAACGCCGGAACGGAATCTCTTAGNCGTGCTCTGGAGCGAAATGTNTANTTTGNCCTCGAGGTTAAACCAGAAAAGGGAGTTGAGGNTTTAACAGATTATTTTCAGAAACAAATTGANAATATAGACGGGNCCACCATTGACCGTTTGTCCAAAGGANTTATCGATTTTTATTCCCCATANGATAATATATGCGATATGGATCATATTGTAGAATTTTCGCGTCCTGTAANCGCTGATAAAATNGGGGTCGATNCGATGTCATTGGAGTGCAAAGCGAAGGAGGATGANTTGACTTCGTTAGTTGCCCGGTTNGATCTTGTTTCGTTGGAAAGTTTGATGTTCTCGCTAANATTTAAACGAAGTGAGACAACCGGTATAATTGAGGCAGCTGGGCGACTTNCAGCGGTGGGCTTTCAAAAGTGTGTAATTACCNTAGAACCGGTGGAATTTGAGCTTGACCAAACAATTTCATGGAGTTTTCNTGATAAGAGTAACGATGGGCAGGAAGCTGATTTTGATACAGAAATACCAAAATCAGCTGAATTAATTGANAATAACCAAATAGATTTTGGGGAACTCGCAGCTCAACAGCTTGCNATTCTGCTTGATCCTTACCCTCGTGCACCTGGTGCAAAAATCCCTGCCGATGGTCTTTGGTTCGGGGAAATCGACGGGAATATCGATAATAACAATCCATTTTCTGTGCTTAGCCGATTAAAGCATAAAAAGTAGGTTAGGTGTTTTGCTTGCTGTTCGTGCAATCTTTCTGTATGAAACCGAGCAGTCTAAGCGATCTAACATATCACCATTTGAAAGGGAACTCGCATGGCTGTTCCTAAAAGTAAGATTTCGAAGTCCAGACGTAACATGCGGCGTGCGCATGATGCATTGAGAGCCGCTGCGTTTAACGAATGCCCTAATTGTGGGGAGCTCAAGAGGCCTCATCACGTTTGTGGTGCTTGTGGCCACTATGACGGCCGAGAAGTCGTCGAGCCTGGTGAAACTTGGCCTGCTAACGCTTAGGGAGCCGGCCCAAGCCGGGTTGTTGAGTCCGTGGCAAATGATCTCGTAATTTCTTTGGATACAATGGGTGGTGATAAAGCTCCTGAAATGATTATTCGTGGGGCCTCAATCGCTCGGNTACGCATGCCAGAAGTGCATTATTTAATGGTAGGGGATGAAGCTCGTATAGCACCGTTACTAGAAAAGGATCCGGATTTGGCGGCAGTAAGTTCAATACGCCATACAGAGGATGTAATCTCTAGCGGCGAAAAGCCATCAGTGGCATTGCGATCTGGAAAAAATTCGAGTATGCGCCTCGCAATCAACGCGGTTGCTGATGGGGAAGCGGCGTCAGTAGTTTCTGCGGGCAACACCGGGGCGTTAATGGCAATTGCAAAGTTCGTTCTTAAGACTTTGCCTGGCATTGATCGGCCCGCAATTACTGCATTTTACCCTACCCAACAGGGTGAGGCATGTATGTTGGACTTGGGTGCCAACTTGCAATGCGATGCCAAAAACCTCGTTCAGTTTGCAGTGATGGGAGAGGTTTTCGCTCGTACAGTGCTTGGTATCCGAACACCGACGATCGGTTTACTCAATGTTGGCGTCGAGGAATTGAAAGGACATGAGGAAATCAGAGAAGCATCTGCAATTTTGCGCTCAACTGATTTGCCCGGGGAATTTGTTGGTTTCGTGGAGGGTGATGACATCGCGGCTGGTACAGTCGACGTCGTGGTTACTGACGGTTTTACGGGAAATGTAGCGCTGAAGACGGCGGAAGGAATGATTAAGTTATACGCGGGATTCTTGAAAGATGCTTTCCGAGGTAGCCTTATTTCCCGGCTTGGTTATTTGCTAGCGAAGCGAGAAATAACTAATCTCCGCACACGAACGGACCCTCGTCGGTATAACGGAGCAATGTTGCTTGGGCTAAATGGCATTGTTGTAAAAAGTCATGGCGGTACAGATGGGTTCGGATTTGCTAGCGCTATTGAAGTTGCTGCTGATATGGCCACGCACCAGTTCCTACAAAAGATAACCGATGACATTGATCTTCTTGGCGAGGACTATGCTCAAGCCGACAAAAAAGTGACCAATTAGTATGCGACGGTCTGTTTTTTTGGGGTGTGGGTCATATCTCCCAGATAAAATCCTCACAAATGACGACTTGGCAAACGATCTCGATACATCGGATGAGTGGATCTCTAAACGCACGGGTATTAGGCAGCGCCATATTGTTGCTGAGGGCCAATTAACGTCTGACTTAGGCGTGGAAGCTTCTAGGAGGGCGATGGCGAATGCAGGTGTCACCCCCGATGATATTGACCTGATCGTTTTAGCGACGGTAACACCTGATAATACGTTTCCGTCCACTGCTACGCATATTCAGTCAAAACTCGGAGTTAAAAAAGGAGTGGCATTTGATGTTCAAGCGGCATGTTCTGGCTTTATTTATGCACTGAACACCGCGGATAATATGATAAGGCTTGGTCAAGCTAGTAAGGCTCTTCTTGTAGGCTCTGAGACCTTTAGCCGCATAGTTGATTGGGAAGATCGAACCACGTGCGTTTTGTTTGGTGATGGAGCTGGTGCAGTTGTGCTCGGTGCTGAAGATAACAATGGGAGCAACGAGGACCGTGGAGTGCTATCAACTCATATTCATTCTGATGGCGATTATTATAAATTGTTGTGTACAAACGGCGGGCCATCAACTAACGGCCAGGCGGGTTATATTGAGATGGAAGGTGCTGATGTTTTTAAACACGCAGTATTGAGAATGGCAGAGACCGTTCAGGAATCACTAGCTGAGAACGATCTAGATATTTCCGATGTTGATTGGTTGGTTCCACATCAAGCAAATATAAGAATTATGGATAGCGTCGCAAAAAAACTTTCAATCGATAAGTCAAAGGTTGTTGTAACTGTCGATCAGCATGCTAATACCTCTGCAGCGACTATTCCCATGGCGCTTGCTGATGCGCAATCTCGGCAATGCTTTTCTCCAGGAGATCTAATATCGCTAACAGCTATGGGAGGAGGATTCACATGGGGTTCCGCTCTAATACGTTGGTAGTGTCGGTAGCCGCTATTTGGTGCAGTTTGAGAGCTAACTATTTTCTTCATAGTCTAAGCAATTGACTGAGAGTGCGCTGCTGGTTACGCTGTGAATGGAAACAGATTGCGATGGGGGAATATGATGTCTGATGACACAGTCACACGAGCGCAATTAAGCGAGGCCGTTTATCAGGGAGTCGGTTTGTCAAGGAATGAATCTTCCGATCTTGTAGAGTCTGTTTTGGAAGAAATAACAGATGCTTTGCTGCGAGACGAAATGGTGAAAATATCGTCATTTGGTAGTTTCTTTGTTAGGCAGAAGGGCCAAAGAATTGGCCGGAACCCCAAGACTGGGGAAGAGGTGCCAATCCTACCAAGACGAGTTCTCGTCTTCCGTCCTAGCCATGTGCTTAAGGGGCGTATTAACGAGGGATATGAAAAGCGCGCGGGCCACGTTGTCCCTGTAAGCGGCCTCACGGATGGTTCTAGTTCGTGATGGCATATCAAGCTGCCGAATCCAAATCGGGTGATGCCTTCAGGACTATTAGTGAGGTGTCGGCCTCTTTAGATATACCTCAACACGTTTTGAGGTTTTGGGAAACGAAATTCTCGCAGGTAAAACCGATGAAACGGGCTGGAGGGCGTCGCTATTACCGTCCTGGTGATATAGTTCTCCTTGGAGCTATACGTTCGTTGTTATACGATGATGGATACACGATTAGAGGCGTACAAAAGATTCTGAGAGAAAAGGGCGTACGTTGTTTGGTCGGAGAGAAGGTTGCCGATAATGAGAACGACAATAAAGACCGTTTTTTAGCTAACGCTGGTGCATCAACAAAGACCAGTACTAGTGAGGCTGCTGTTGTCAACGCGGCTACACACCGTGAGTTATCCTCAATACTAAAGGAATTGCACTCACTTGAAAGCGAATTGCGACGATAAATTTCAAAATNCATTGCTGTGAAGAAAAGCTAGCGATATGGTGCTAACGTAGGAATTTCGCACTCACTACGATTCGGGGCGTGGCGCAGTCTGGTAGCGCATTCGACTGGGGGTCGAAAGGTCGTAGGTTCAAGTCCTACCGCCCCGACCAGTTAACATATTATGAAAATCGAGCATTTTATTTTTTGTAGGCGGATGCTCAGTGCATTATTAAATTTGGAGGGTAAAATTTAAGTTTATGCATTTCTGCAAAAAATTATTTTGAAGCAGAGAGGCAAATAAATGGTAGGGCTCGTTACTTTCGACGTCTAAATGGCGTTAGTCGAAATAAAAGGAGGCTTGGTGCCATAGGTGTCCGGGTCGCTAGGCCTAAATAGCCGCAAAGCAGGTGAATCTGTTCAGAAGTGGCGGGTAAAACAGATGGAGTTCGCGGCAATCAGTTATTTATTAGGCCGCGGTAGAATACCATTTCACCGGTGCACCGAATTAGCACTCTATTATACTTTTTATTACTCTAAGATATCAGTACCACCACTTCAGCACTGCCATCTTGTAGTGTCTTGGGATACTTTATTTCCGTGGCCTAAAGCTCGGTATGTCGTCGCGGAGATAAGAGGGCGGAGTTACAAAACCGCGATATTTTCGAATGGAGACAGCGATATGTTGCATGTTTTGGCAAAACCATTCGGTGACAATATGAAGCACATATTACCAGCAGAAATGTTTGACGCTTACAAGCCGCATCCCAAAGTCTATAACTTGCCTGAACGAAAATTCCTGATTATGAAAGCTCATGTTTTGCAAGTTGCTGGGAGTAGGAACGATGCTGTCGGTGCTGGCAGTTTTGGAATAGATTGTTATTGGTCAAATAGAGATTGTGACAAGTTGGCAGATCCCACTTTTGCTCCAAAACGCGAAGGTCCGGGTTTTAGAGGTGCATTGGCGCTGCTCTGAACGATTTGATAAGAGGTAGTTACTTGGTTACCAGTTGCCGACCCTCATCGGTCAATTTGCAAACTAACCAATCCGGTTTCATTGGATTATCGAACCATGGTGAGGCCCAACCTTTGTCGATACAACTTTTTATTGTCCGTTCGCTCACTTTTTGGCCAAGGCCATCAAACAACGGTAATTTTCCGCCAGGTTCCTCTAAACCACGCTTTAACCATTCTAATTGACCGGGCGTCGGTCTGCGCGGTTTTGGGCACATTATTATTTTTTCTGGTGCCAATTTCTTAGGATTCTTCATTGTGATTCCCATAATTGTACCCTTGTTTTTGTGCAATATTAACATATCGTTGGCAGAAGTGAGAAAAGAAATATCTTTGGGGGATGGTGGATGAGTTTTTATATGGTTTACATAACGGCAAACAGCCAGGAGGAGGCTGAGAAGATTGCACTTAGGGTTATAGACGAAAATCTCGCCGCTTGCGCCAATGTATTGGGTCCAATGGTTTCAATTTTCTCTTGGAAAGGAGACTTGCAACGTAAAGAAGAGGTCGCAATGTTATTGAAAACTACGGAAAGGAAGGTTGCCCGCCTCACTAAAAGAATAACTACCTTACATTCATATGATTGTCCCTGCGTGGTGGCATGGCCCATTCAGCATGGCAATGGTGATTTCTTGGAGTGGCTTAAAACTGAGACTGGTGGTCAATGAAACTCTCGTTGATTGATACCTTTCAGTGACTATAAATTCGTACTTCTCAGTGACCATAAAAGAGAAATAAGGTACACTTAAAAAAAAGGGTTCGTTATTTGTCAATATAAGGGGGGCAGCCGCGATGACGATGAAAACGGTGTTGGTGCCGATTGAGGAAAGTGAGGGACTTGAATCAATACTTGAAACCGCGCTTTTTACAGCAAAGATATTTGGTAGTTATATCGAAGGTCTTTATTATCAGCCAACTGCAGCGAGCGCGATGGTGGTAGCGGGTGAGGGGTTGGTGGTAACTACGCCAGAACTGGTTGAGAGTGTAGAGCAACGAGATCGGGACAGGCGTGAACAAGTCCATAAGTTTTTTACAGATTTTATGAAGAGTAGAGGTATCCCGGTCGGGTCTGTAGCTTCGCCNCAAGGCCCNGTTCAAGCGAATTGGGTAGAGGAAGATTCTCCAAATTCCGAAATAGTGGGAAGCNGAAGCCGTGTATTTGATATCACTGCCGTAGCCCGGCCTACGAAAGGAGCAAATATTGCTGCAATGAGCATACTTGAGGCAGCNCTNTTTGAGGGAGGCAAACCAATTTTNATCGCNCCNCCGAATGTGCCAGANCAGCTNGGTAAACACATAGCAATCGCTTGGAATGGCTCTACAGAAACNGCACGAACAATTGCATTTAGCATGCCTTTTATCAACCGGGCTAAACGCGTCACGATTNTTACTATNGAGGACTTTGGTGTNCCNGGCCCGAGTGCCGATGAACTCGCGCGGCANATGGAGCGAAATGGTATNGAAATAGAAACGGATACNAAGCATGTTGACAGATCAAAGGAAAGTCCCGGTAAAGTATTTCTGGACGAAGCCGAAGAAATAGGCGCAGATNTACTCGTTAAAGGTGCNTACACTCAGAGCCGTATCAGGCAAATGATATTCGGAGGTGCAACCGACTATATTCTTTGGAATTCCCANATTCCCGTTTTAATGGCTAATTAGGTCNGCATGGCGCCTAAAGATTGGTTATCTGCGATTAANGAGCNATAAANATTGGTGTCANATNTTTTNATTGGGGANNGCGGTNGAAAAATTCTATAGAATGGTNGTAATAGAAGTTGTGTAGCTCGNANCCACGTCGCTCAGGACTATCTGATAATCATAGACAACTGAAATTNAGGATCAGCCTCCAAAATCTAGGCCAATGTCAAGTGCAGTGATACTGTGCGTGAGTGCGCCCGAGGAAATTAGATCCACCCCCGTNGCTGCGAAATCAGCAATGTTATCTTTNGTNACTCCGCCCGAAATTTCTATTAACATGCGCTTGTTAATNTTCCTAACTGCTTCAGCAATTTTTGCTGGTGTAAAGTTATCTAACATCACTACATCAGCNCTATNNGGGTGCATTTGCAAGACTGCATCCAGCTGTTCAAGNGTATCTACTTCAANTTCGATTTTCACAAGGTGACCGGCATTGGCCCTAGCCCTTTGAATGGCATTAANTACACCNCCTGCAGATAAAACATGATTATCTTTTATTAACATGGCATCGTCCAAGCCAAATCTATGATTCGTGCCACCNCCAACTCGTATCGCATATTTTTCAATTACGCGATGCCCAGGCGTAGTTTTTCGTGTGCATACAATGCTTGCGNGATNGTCNTTTACTGCCCTCACCATTTCAGCAGTGGTCGTTGCAATACCTGATAGCCGGCACAAAAAGTTTAGAGCGGTTCTCTCTCCCATTAGCAATGTACGNGTAAGACCTGCAATCGAAGCAATCTTGTCACCCGGTGCTACGGTTGTCCCATCTTCCANATGCTTGTTAAACTTAGTTGTNGCNTCNAGTAGTTGNAATACCGATTTCACAACCCCGAGACCCGCAATAATNCCTTTCTCACGGGCAATGAAAGCGGCNTCGCTAACTGCCCCNATGTCAATAATGGCATCTGTTGTAATATCGCCTGCACGTCCCAAGTCTTCNTCTAAGGCGCACCGAACCAGTTGCTCAAATATTAGGGGTGGAAGTGGAGGAGGNGGGCTTTCCATCAGCGTTCCNGGNCTTTCTGATTTCAACTGAGCTCAAGCATACGTTCCACAGAACGTCGAGCGTCAGCGGCAACATCNGGATCNACCTCTATCTCAGGCGACAAGGTCTTAAGCGACTCTAAAATTCTTGGGAGAGTTATGCGTTTCATGTGNGGGCACAAATTGCATGGCCGTATNAACTCTACATCTGGATATTCNGCTGCTACATTATCGCTCATAGAACACTCGGTAACCATCATCACCTTTGGTGGTCTCTGTTGGCCAACATAATCAATCATACCTGCAGTGGAGCCAACAAAGTCAGCTGCGCCNAGCACGTCCGGCGGACACTCNGGATGTGCGATAACNACTAAACCTTCGAAATTTTTACGGTATCCNTTNATTTCTTCAGCTGTAAAACGTTCGTGAACNTCGCAATGNCCTTTCCATGCAATTATTTCTACCTTGTCTGTTTGNCCNGCAATGTATTTGGCGAGATATTCATCCGGTATACAAATAACTTTGTCTACACCCAATCCTTCTACCACTTTTACCGCATTTCCAGATGTGCAACAAACATCAGACTCNGCTTTCACTTCAGCTGATGTATTTACATAGGTNACGATTGGAATGCCGGGGTATTTTTCTTTTAAAAGGCGTACATCAGCACCAGTGATTGAATCCGCTAGCGAGCAACCAGAGAGCATATCAGGCAATAATACTGTCTTGTTTGGATTTAATAGCTTGGCTGTTTCGGCCATAAAATGGACACCGCACAAAACAATAACGTCAGCCTCCACANCGANNGCCTCCCTCGCAAGGGCGAGNGAGTCTCCAACAATATCTCCGACACAATGAAATATCTCNGGTGTTTGGTAATTATGNGCNAGTATTACAGCATTACGTTGTTTTTTGAGGTCGTTTATTGCTTCTATGTANGGNGCATGAAATGGCCATTCNATTTCAGGTATGACCGTTCTNACTCGATCNTATATTCCTGCCGTCGCTAAGGCGACTTCTGGCGTATAATCTAACACNGCACTCATATNTANAANTTTACTCGGATANANAATATTAAATATAGTCAAATTGAGTATATATATAGTATATAATGGTNGGTCTCAATTAGCAATAGGCGAAATCCTGTTGCACNTAGCAATAGGCGAAATCCTGAAACACCTAGGTCTACGATTATTATAAAACGCGCTTTAGTTCATGGTGATTGGCGAACTGGGAGTCCGACACCCGGTTGAGAGCGTTCACGAACGGCATCTCGTCGAAATTCAAATAAGGCAGCAGGTCGACCTCTGCTCTCCGTATCCATATTACCGGTTTGTTCAACTAACCTATTATTGGTAACAAGGCGGCGAAAATTTTGCTTATGTAGTCGAACACCAGATAAAGCTTCAACCACATTTTGCAGCTTAAGAAGTGTGAAGGTTGGCGCCAATAACTCGAAAACTAATGGTCTATACTTTATTTTTCCCCGGACACGTGCAAGCGCTGTTGCTAGCATACGCCGGTGGTCAAGAGCAAAAGAACGCCCAACACCGGCTTCGGTTTTTTTGAGTACCGCATCACGTTTGGCTTCTACTACCAGTCCTGCCTCATATAGAAGCTCATATCGGTCTAAAACTCTTTCAATATCCCAACGTGAGTCAGTTGTCGCAAATGCAATAGAGGTGCGTTCCGCTCTCTGTGCTTGCTCTTCTGGTTCGGCCATAATCCAGTTTTCGAGAGCAGGAAAAATAAATTGGTCTAATAGTGGTGGTCGACCGCTTCGCCAATCCTCCCAGGGTAAAAAATCATAACAATTCACCCATTCAGCATCTTTGGTTCTGAAATGGGAGTTTTCTCTTACCAATGCAAGGTAACCAATCGAGACCACCCTCGATCCATCAGCTCGCTCGCGGGGATCACGGTTACGATCACCGAAAGTATAAAGCTGTTCTACATA
>PBCW01000031.1 GCA_002718015.1 Rhodospirillaceae bacterium | reverse complement strand
AATTGTGTCGGGATCCATAAGCGACGGTGTACCGCCGCCGAAAAAGAGGCTCGAGATTCTGCGATCTGGATAAAGGTAAAACTCCGAAGCAATTTCGGTAAGAAGAGCTCTCTTCCACCTCTGTTGGTCTATGTTTTGCCGAACATGGCTATTGAAATCGCAATAAGGGCATCTTTTTTCGCAAAATGGCCAATGAATATATAGTGAGAGATTTGGTTTAATTTCAGTAGTCATCAACTAAAGTGGGCACCAGTTAAAAGTCGGAAGGCAGCAGCGCGATGGCTGATTTTGTGTTTCAATTCAGGGTTAATCTCGCTAAATGTTTGGTTATAACCTTCTGGTTCAAAGATTGGGTCATAACCGAAGCCAAGGTCGCCCCTAGGAGGCCAAACGAGTTGTCCATGCACCTCACCTTCATAAGTGTAACAAGTACCGTCTGGTCGGGCGAGTGACAAGGCACAGACGAAGTATGCGTGACGATTGTCACCGGGTTGCAATTTGTCTTCCACCAGTTTCATTGCTGAGAAAAAGTCTTTTTGTGGGCCGGCCCACCGTGCCGAATAGATTCCGGGAGCGCCATCCAAAGCAGGCACGACTAACCCAGAGTCGTCTGCCAACGATAGCAGCCCGCTTTTTTCAGCGCATGCTTTTGCCTTGATTTCGGCATTCGCTATGAATGTTTTCCCGTCCTCTACTGGTTCTGGAAGGTTGAGCTCCTTCGCGGAGAGAACTTCTAAATCCGCAAAACTCAATAGCACCCGTATTTCTTCGACTTTACCCTCATTATGGCTAGCTATAACGATCTTCTCGCCAGAGTGACTTAACTGCATTTTATTTTCTAGGCTTGCAAGGCTTGTTTTTGTATTTCACAAAGCTCACCAATTCCCTTCGTGGCTAGTGCAAGCATCTCGTTAAATTTTTCTCTGTCGAACGGATCTTTTTCCGCTGTTCCTTGTATTTCAATGATTTTGCCATTGGCTGTGAGAACAAAATTAGCATCAGCATCAGCGGTGGAGTCTTCTGAGTAATCGAGATCTAATATTGACTTGCCTTTCCAGATCCCGCAGGAGACAGCCGCAACCTGGCTATTTGTTGGCATATTATTCACCAGACCTATGGATTTTAGATGCTGGAAAGCGAGCTGCAATGCTACATACCCTCCAGTAATCGATGCTGTGCGGGTGCCTCCGTCGGCTTGTAAGACATCGCAATCGACAATAATTTGCAACTCGCCAAACCCTTCAAGATTTGTGATGGCCCGTAAGCTCCGGCCTATTAAACGTTGGATTTCCTGAGTTCGGCCTGATTGGGCTATACGGCGCCTATTAGAACGAGAATTGGTTGCTCGCGGCAACATATTATATTCAGCAGTTATCCAACCACGGCCTGAATTCTGAAGAAATGGCGGAACCTTCTCCTCAACGCTAGCAGTGCATAGAACGTGTGTTTCGCCAAATTGAATAATGCAAGAACCCTCAGCATATTTTGAAACACCGGTCTCAATATTAACCGGTCTCATTTGGTTGAATAATCGTTTAGACGGGCGCATGTGATCTCCACGAGTTGTTTGTGAGAAGCTATCCTGATAAAAGGCCTATCGTAAAGCTGCTTGTTCGGATTATTCAAAAAGATGCACTCAGATTGACGCCTGTATGGCACATAATTAGAAATTAATAGGATGATAGAAGAACTAAATAAGCGTGCACGCACTGTTCTGCAGCATGTGGTCGAGGCGTATGTAGAAACAGGATCGCCGATTGGATCGCGTACAATTTCGAGGTTATCAGAACTGTCGCTGTCGGCAGCTTCAATACGCAACGTGATGGCAGAGTTAGAGGACTTGGGGCTCCTTTATTCACCTCATACATCTGCTGGAAGGCTGCCGACAGAGCAGGGATTAAGGCTCTTTGTTGACGGGCTGCTTGAGGTCGGTAACCTTAGCTCTGAAGATCGCAACGATATAGAGGCCAAATGTGTCGGAGCTGGACGAAGTGTTAACCAAGTACTTGAGGAGGCATCTTCATTTCTTGGGGGACTTTCAAATTGTGCCGGATTGGTATTGGCGCCGAAATCAGAGGAAAATTTAAGGCATGTGGAATTTGTAAGGCTAGGCCCGGGCCATGCATTGGTAGTAATGGTATTTGATAACGGCACCGTAGAGAATCGTATTATTGATCTGCCGCTTGGACTGCCTGCGTCTAGCCTGATAGAAGCATCCAATTATCTTTCAGCTAAATTTATTGGGCGTAACCTCTCGCAAGCAGCAACCGATGTGGCATTGGAAATCAGAACGCAGCGTGCCGAGATTGATACGCTCTCACAAAAAGTTGTCGAGGCGGGTTTGGCAACATGGTCTAGCGATAGCGAGGATGGAGTATTAATTGTTCGAGGGCAAGCAAAACTCCTTAAAGATGTGACGGCACTCGATGAACTAGAAAAAATACGCGCATTATTTGAGGCTCTAGAGACTAAAGAGGCACTGCTCAGGCTCATAGAGGCTGCTGACGATGCAGAAGGGGTGCAAATTTTCATAGGTGCAGAAAACGAGTTGTTTTCACTGGCTGGTTGTTCCATGGTAATCGCTCCATATAAAAACCGGAAAGAAGCAATAATTGGTGCAATCGGAGTTGTAGGCCCAACACGGATAAATTATGCGAGAATAATACCGATGGTAGATTATACCGCTAAAATTGTGAGTCGGTTAATAGGATAGGAAAAGTTATGGCGAAGAAAAGGAAACCCTCAGAAAGCGAAGAAAATTCCATCTCTGAAGAGGAGTGTGATCAGCCCGATATTAATTCGGCAAACCTCGATACTATGGAAGAGGAGCTTATTGAGCCTGAAGATCAAAGTTTGGGGGCGCGCATTTCCGAACTGGAGGGAGAGTTAGCTGATTTCAAAGATCGCAGTTTACGTGCACTTGCTGATGCTGAAAATACCCGGCGTCGTTCAGAGCGCGAAGTGATTGACGCAAAGAAATATGGCTCTAGTAATTTGGTTAAGGACTTGCTGAATGTTTCTGACAATTTGCACCGTGCCTTGGAAGCGGTCGGTGAGGATGTCAAAGAATTAGATGAAACGGTTAAGAACCTGGTGGTTGGGGTGCAAATGGTTGAAAAAGAAATGTTAGACGTTTTCGAGAAACATGGAGTGACAAAGTTGCAGCCAATTGGTGAGAAATTTAATCATGATTTCCATCAGGCAATGTATGAGGTCGAGGACTCGGGTCAGCCAACAGGCACCATTGTCGAATTACTTCAACCTGGATATGTCATGCACGACCGGCTTTTACGTCCGGCAATGGTTGCTGTCGCAAAAGATACCTCTGAGGAGCTGTCAGATAAGCCTGATCGTGTTGATACAAGTGCCTGACTGATTACTGGTGCTGAATATCTTTAGCAAACCTATCTGAGGTAGAAGGATAAGTCACCCAATTCGACTATAAAAACCATGTGTTCTGGCCGAGTGGTGGGGAAGACATGAGCCTCATTGTTTGCTCTGGCTTGGTGTGTTTCTGCTTTATTCTGGCAGGAACATGATTTTCTTTATGGTGGAAGGTTGTAGTAGCCCAAACACATACCTATATGTGGCCAATAAGCATTTAACTAACGGAGGGCCCAACTTACGGGACAGATCGGGTCTAATCCGGGTTTGGCAAACAGCAGCGCAGTATTGCGCGTATGCACTAGATAACATTGTTATCGTAATTTAACGAGGGTCGCATGAGTAAAGTTATTGGCATTGATTTGGGCACCCCAAATTCGTGTGTGGCAGTGATGGAAGGAAAGCAAGCAAAAGTCATTGAAAATGCTGAGGGGTTCCGCACGACGCCATCGATGGTAGCATTTACTGAATCCGGGGAGCGGCTCGTGGGGCAAGCAGCCAAGAGACAGGCTGTCTCAAACCCTGAAAACACCTTTTTTTCTATCAAAAGACTTATTGGAAGGCGGTTTACGGATGCTGAGGTAAAAAAAGATAGAGATTTGGCGCCGTTTAGCATCGTTGATGGCGAGAATGGTGACGCTTGGGTGGAATGCGATGGAGAAAAATATGCTCCAAGCCAAATAAGCGCTTTTGTTCTTCAGAAAATGAAAGACACAGCTGAGGCTTACTTGGGCGAGAAGGTCGAGCAAGCGGTAATCACTGTACCGGCATATTTTAATGATTCGCAGCGCCAGGCAACAAAAGATGCGGGCAAGATCGCCGGATTAGATGTGTTACGCATTATAAATGAACCTACAGCGGCATCACTGGCCTACGGTCTAGATAAAAAGGGTGCTGGCACCATAGCAGTCTATGACCTGGGTGGCGGTACCTTTGATGTTTCTATTCTAGAGATTGGTGATGGTGTTTTTGAGGTTAAATCTACCAACGGTGATACCTTTCTAGGTGGGGAGGATTTCGATCAGCGTGTTGTTGATTATCTCGCCGATGAGTTCAAAAAAGAAAACGGCATTGATTTGCGAGAAGACAAATTAGCCCTGCAAAGGCTCAAGGAAGCAGGGGAAAAATCCAAGGTTGAGCTTTCAAGTGCAGTTGAAACGGATGTGAACCTTCCATTTATTACTGCAGACCAATCCGGTCCAAAACATCTCAACATAAAGCTCAGCAGAGCTAAACTTGAGGCTCTTGTCGATGATTTAATCCAACGTACGATCAAACCATGTCAGCAGGCATTAAAGGATGCTGGATTGAAACCCAGCGAGGTAGATGAAGTCATTCTTGTAGGGGGAATGACACGTATGCCCAAGGTGGGTGAAACAGTTAAGAAATTTTTTGGTAAGGATCCAAGCCACGGTGTTAATCCAGATGAAGTTGTTGCTATCGGCGCAGCCATCCAAGCGGGCGTTTTGCAGGGCGATGTAAAAGATGTTCTCCTCTTAGATGTAACACCGTTATCCCTTGGTATAGAAACTTTGGGCGGTGTCTTCACCCGCCTAATAGATCGTAATACCACTATACCGACCAAAAAAAGCCAGGTATTTTCGACAGCTGAAGACAATCAAACTGCGGTAACAATTCGTGTTTTCCAAGGAGAACGCGAAATGGCTTCAGATAACAAGGTTCTCGGCCAGTTTGATCTGGTGGGCATTCCATCTGCTCCGCGCGGAATGCCACAGATTGAGGTGACGTTCGACATTGATGCGAACGGCATTGTTAACGTATCGGCAAAAGATAAGGCTACTGGTAAAGAGCAGCAGATTCGCATTCAAGCTTCCGGCGGCCTTTCAGATGACGATATAGAAAAAATGGTGAGCGAGGCAGAAGAACACGCAGGCGAGGATAAAAAACGACGGGAACTCACCGAAGCGAAAAACAATGCCGACAGTCTTGTTTACTCAACGGAAAAAAGTTTGGAGGAGTTCGGCGGCCAGATAGATGAATCGGAAAAAACAACTATTGAGCACGATGTATCTGTGCTCAAAGAGGCGCTTGAAGCCGACGACGTAGATGCCATAACAAAAGGGGTTGAGGCTTTAACTCAATCTTCGATGAAGCTTGGCGAGGCAATGTATAAGGCAAGTCAAGAAGAAACGGCAGCTTCTTCTAGCAGCTCTGGCGAGGGTGAAGAAGGCGCCGGTGATCAGGGTCCTAAGGCTGATGATGTAGTTGATGTTGATTTCGAGGAAGTTGATGAAAAATCAGAAGGAAAAGAGAAAAAAACTGGATCTTGATGGTTATCTCCAGAGCCCTTGGACAAGATGGTATGCTGCATAGACAAGTACCCTTTTCTCGTTTTTCCCCTCGACCCGTGGGTGTTTGAGAGCGATGGATAAGAGTGATTATTACGAATTGCTTGGCGTACAACGTGATTGTGACCCAGATGGTCTCAAAAAGGCCTACCGAAAACTCGCAATGCAATATCACCCCGATCGAAATCCCGGCGANAGNAAGGCCGANGCNAAATTTAAGGAAATAAACGAAGCGTATGAAGTCCTTAAAGATGGCGATAANCGGGCAGCATACGATAGGTTTGGNCATGCGGCATTTGACGGCGGTGGTCCCGGNGGAAGCGGGTCTGAATTTTCCGGNGGATTCTCCGACATNTTCGATGAGATGTTCGGAGANTTTATGGGCGGNGGTCGCCGGGGCGGCCGGCAAGGGCCCGGAGCACGAGGAGCCGATCTAAGATACAACCTCTCAATATCCTTAGAAGATGCTTTTAACGGTCGCCAAGTTGAAATTGGTATTCCGACGACCGTCCATTGCGNANTGTGCGGAGGCTCGGGGGCNGCTGAAGGCTCCCAACCAATAGTTTGTAANGCTTGCGGTGGNGTCGGTAAAGTCAGGAGCCAGCAAGGGTTTTTTACTGTTGAACGCACGTGCCCACAATGCCAAGGACGAGGCCAAGTTATAGAAAAACCTTGTGGCAACTGCGGTGGNTCAGGCAGGGTTCATAAGGATAAAAANTTATCCGTTAATATACCGCCCGGGGTCGAAGACGGGACNCGTATACGCCTATCTGGCGAGGGCGAGGCGGGGCTNCAGGGTTCGCCAGCAGGAGATTTGTATGTATTTCTGAGTGTAGACAGTCACCGTATTTTTGAGCGGGAGGGTGCAGATGTATTTTGCCGTATCCCCATTCCAATGACTACTGGGGCTATCGGTGGATCTATAGAGGTACCAACGATTAATGGTAGTAAGGCTAAGATGAATATACCCGATGGTACNCAGACCGGACAGCAATTTCGGCTCAAAGGCAAGGGCATGACCATTCTTAATGGAAAAGGGCGTGGGGATATGTATGTCGAGATAACAGTTGAGACACCNGTCAATCTCACAAAGAGACAAAAAGAACTTCTNGANGAGTTTGAGGGCTCGGGGGAAAAAGCTACGCAAAGCCCCATGTCNGAGGGNTTTCTTAGCAAAGTGAAAGAGATTTGGGACGACCTAACCGATTAAATCATGTTTATTGTTCAAATACCGTNATAAGAANTCCACCCACGGCATCATTCCCTAANANNNTTGAGGTCAAAAATGGTTGATNACATGAAAATAGGCATTGTAGGAGCCGCCGGCCGCATGGGNCAGATGTGTGTGCGGCAAGTATCTGAGTGGCAAGGGTGCTTAGTCAGTGGAGCTACAGAGGTATCTGGTCACGCGGCACTAGGACATGATGCTGGTGAGGTGTCGGGTATCGGTAATATCGGCGTACCTTTGACAGCAGATTCCGAAAAGCTGGTAGCGNATGCCGATGCNGTCATCGACTTCACTTCACCGNCNGTGACTGTGTCCCACGCGAATTTGTGNATGAGAGCGGGTACTGCATTAATTGCGGGAACAACAGGTCTTAGTNATGGCGATGAGGCCGTACTATTGGAGGCATCAGCAAAGACCGTGATAGTCCGTGCTCCNAATATGAGTGTNGGTGTAACTTTATTACTCGCTCTCACTGAGCGTGTTGCCGGTATGTTGGATGATGAATTCGATATTGAGATTGTAGANATGCACCATCGGCANAAGGTCGATGCACCCTCAGGAACTGCACTAGGGCTTGGTGAGGCTGCCGCTGCTGGCCGTTCAGTTCGTCTNAGTGACGTAAAAAAGACNATAAGAGATGGGCACACNGGNCCGCGCACTTNAGGCGAAATTGGCTTTGCCTCCTTACGTGGTGGTGATGTAGTCGGCGACCACACTGTAGTTTTNTCTGGAGCTGGTGAGCGCATAGAGCTNACNCACAANGCGGCATCTAGGGTAATATTNGCTGCTGGGGCAGTGCGCGCTGCTCTTTGGAGCCGAGGGAAATCNCCTGGGTCGTACTCTATGAAGGCTGTNCTAGGCTTTGAAGATTAAAAACNCGATCAGCGCCTGGANTTCGACGGCCCAACAAGCCAGGTNCCAAGCAACACCATGGATAATGCAATAAAACTCTGCCAAGAGGGCTTTTCGCCCAAAAAAAGTGCACCCCAAAAAACTCCAGCTATTGGAACTAGATAATTGCTCATTGCTANTAAGCCAGTTCCTGATTTCAGGACGANAAAAAAATANAGNAACGTTGCAAGGCCAGTTGGAAATATGCCAAGCCACACNAATGCTAACAGGGCCGGAATATCCGGTGTAAAGTCTANGGGCCAGTCGAGAATTAATGCAANAGGCAATGAAAAAAGTGCTGATGCNATCATNANTCCTGTGCTTANTGACGCAATNGGCAGCTCTGGAGCTCTTCGAGTAATAATTGCTGCGAACGCAAAGCAGATTGCACCGCNGACAACTGCNAGTTCCGCAATGGTTTTTTCACCTAATCTCGTCANCGTAGANGGGCCAAGTAATAGCAAAATGGCGGTGAAACCTATGCCTACTCCAATGCTTTTGCGAAGTGTCAACTGCTCTGTATNGTCAGAGAAAAAGTGCGCTAATACGACCGTTATAACTGGCATAATGCCCATAAGGATCGCGCCGACCCCNGACTCTATATGTTNAATGCCGTAAAGTACTAGAGTGAATGGTAAAACGTTAGCTATAATGCCTAATACTGACAAATATTGCCAATGCTCNGATTTTTCTGGCAAACNTTCTCCGCGTAGTCGCATTATCGCCCACAAAAGGGTGGCGGCAATTACGATCCTAATGAAAGCGGCACTAGCTGGAGGAACGGTTATGACTGATATTTTCAGCATAACAAAAGCTAAGCTCCAGAATAGTACCAAAGCTAAAAGTGCACTAAGGGTAGATTTTTTGAGACTGAACGTCATCGATTGGAAGNTTTACCGTCTGTGCCAACGATCTAAAGCACAACGCAGAGCACGAGCTAGCTGTAATCGCTCCTCCGGGGTCAAAAAGGCACCTATTTCNANAGATCGTCCGTGACTTGCTAAATGAAGCTTNCTGTCATGCCGTAGGGGCTCNTCAATTTTAACCCGCAGCCATGTGGGTTCGAAACGCCAATGTAAGACGTGGCCNAGGGGAGAAATTTTCCTGACTTCTAAGATATTTTCGGTAAGTTCTACTTCCTCACTTTTTTGGCCGCTAATATAATTTAANTGNAAAGCTATNTAGAGAAGCAAAATCTCAAGGCCNCAGAACCCGAGAACAGGCCAAGCACCCATCTGCATAAAGCTTATNCCCACAACTAACGCTGACAANGAGANCNCAATAAAAAGGACCCAAAAACCAAANCGGCTCAAACTGCGATTAGGCGTAAGAGAGGCCGAAAAAATTATGCCTTTCGTGGGCTGTAGATNNGATACAGANGGNAGCATTCCNANTTTGTAAAATTTTAGATTGTTTGAATC
The DNA here is from genome assembly GCA_002718015.1 of Rhodospirillaceae bacterium. Lineage (GTDB taxonomy): Bacteria > Pseudomonadota > Alphaproteobacteria > UBA8366 > UBA8366 > UBA8366. The sequence continues at coordinate 6,816 of PBCW01000031.1, read as the reverse complement.
AAGACGGGTGGACTTTTTGACGCAAGTCCACCGAAACAANTCTNNGGAACTTTATGAATTNNGCCGGCTTTTTATNGTTTGTACAACGAAGGCATACTTTTGTTTTACTTTGCTAATGATNAGGTTGGTNACACAACNGTCGCTTGGGAATGTGNCGANGGTGCGCCCGCGTGTTTCCAAGTGAANTATCTTGAGGTTTTTCNGCNGTCCGTGGATGAACATATCTAANANGCAGCCGCTCGNGCGATATTGCCAGATTTGTGAATTCCCGTCCTGTCTAACAAAATCAGGACTGCCGAGAATTTTAAGAATAGCGTCTGGATGCTTNTTTTTCAGAGCCGNNANNCGGATTTTCCAGGGTTTCTTTCTCCCGAGCATGCCNCTTAATTCTTGTATGTCACTGGCGCTAAGNCTTATCCCGNGGCTTTTAGCNGCNCTGTCCCCTGCTAAAAAGTTTATGCCAAATATGTTGGTTAGTTCTCTTTCAGGGTTCGAGTCACACGAAACTGTAATAAGCGCNAGGANTGTATAAGNTGCNAATGAGCGCATAACTTTCACCCGAAACAGCCTATGTACCCTCAGTGCTTTCCTTAGGCGAGCCTTCCCCCGTTTCAGGTAGAACTTCCACTGAGCCAGAAATTCTACCGCCTTGTTCGATTTCCAATTCACGATACCGGATATTACCAGTTGCAATTCCCGAGCGACGAATAATCAGACGCGAATTTGCTACTAATTCTCCCTCAAATCTTCCCCTAATTTCTGCGATCTCAATTTCTACATTGCCTTTAAAATCACCGCATTCTGCAACTTCAAAGACCCTGCTTCCTTGTAAGGATGCTTCTACCTGCCCTTCAACAACGAGCGTATCGCAGGCAGTTATTTCACCAGATAGGCAAATGTCTTTCCCCACAACTAATTTTTTACCGGTTTCCGAGGTGGCCATTTGCCCTGGTATGCTTACTACTCGTTTAGCAAAACCCTCTGGCAATCCTGATGGTGACTTGGTATTTGCAGCCATGAATAACGCCCAATCATATAAGTTTTTTATGGAATATTAAGTATAAAATTTTTCAGTAGTGTAATGCACGACAGCAATGTGTCAACTAAACCGCAATGCAGATATAAATATAGCTAGCCATTGAGCTTTGGTGAATTGTAAAGGTGAACCATAAAGACAGTTGCAATAACTGGTGCCAGCAAATTTACAAGTGGTATCGTCATAAGGAAGACGATTAACATTCCAGCAACTTGGACACGGCCCCGATTACATTTGCGTAGCATGGCGACTTCGACGGGTTGGCGGCGCGAAAGACCTACGAGTTCAAAATATTCGCGACCGGTCAAATACCCATTAACCACATAAAAAAGAATCAGATTCATTGGTGGGAAAAATATCAAGAGAATATAGATTGGGAGTGCTACGATGTTAACAAGCAAAGTTATATTGGCGAATCTGAGTGTGGAAGCTGTAACCTCTCCAAATGATTGATGTCGTCGAGGTGGCAATCCCGGATAATATTTTGCTTCCACCGAACTAATAATCTCATCGAAAAAAAACCCTAAAGTTAATGAAACAACACCAGGAAAAAGAAGTAATGTCAGCACTCCCACTAAACCTGCAAAAAACGAACTAGAAAGCCAATTGAACCAAATACCCATCCATTCACGGACGTGAATAAGGTATGGGATACTCTCTAGGGGAATTTGACTTAGAAGGAACCAAATGCCAAATGCTAAGAATCCCATTATTACGAGGGATCCTAAAATACTTAAATAGATAATCCGTCTGAGCGGTGGATCTGTTAGTTGAGTAGTTGCTTCAAAAAGGGTCCTGATCATGCTGGATAATTATAGACAACAAATGTTCTAAGCAAGGCAAACAATGGGTCAGCTTGCTGCTATGCGGAAGGTCGCTATACTGATGCTCTGTTAAGGCTGCACGATAGTCTTCTAATGGGCTGAGAGGAAACTATGGCTAAATATGAACTGTTAGGTGTTGGAAACGCTTTGGTCGATGTACTCTGCAACGTAGACGACTCCTTCTTGCACGAGCATGGCCTTGTTAAGGGAAGTATGCAATTGGTCGATGAGAGCCAGGCGAATAATTTGATCAGCACCATGAGTACGCCACACAGAGCTTCAGGTGGCTCATGCGCAAATTCAATGGCTGGTTTTGCATCACTTGGTGGTAGAGGCGCCTTCATCGGAAAACTTAAAAATGACAGCGCCGGAAAAGCATTTCAGGCTGATATGAAAATGCTTGGTTGCTCATTTGCAGCTGCTCCCTCGGAGCAGGGCCTGCCAACTGGTATGTGTCTAGTTTTTGTTACACCAGATGCGCAACGCACAATGTGTACTTATTTAGGTACTGCAGCTCTGTTGGCACCCGAGGACCTCAATGAAGCCGTTATTTCTGAAAGTAAGATAATATATATGGAAGGCTATCTTTTTGATCAGCCGGTAGCGCAAGAAGCGATGGTGCGGGCGGCGGGTGTGGCCAAAAAAGCTGGCGGTAAAGTCGCCTTAACATTATCAGATACTTTTTGTGTTGAGCGCCACCGGGATTCTTTTATTAAGCTTATCGAGCGTAATACAGATATTTTATTTGCTAACGAAAATGAATTTATGAGCCTTTATCAGGCAGAAAATCTCGAACAGGCTATCGAGTTGAATAGTGGCAAATGTGAGCTAGCATGTGTTACCCGGGGGGAAAAAGGAGCTGTTATTTTAAGCGAGACCGAAAGTATTGAGGTAAAACCAGAAGCTGTTGATAGCTTGATCGACACTACAGGCGCCGGAGATCAGTTTGCTGCCGGGTTTTTATTTGGGCTTTGTAAAGAGGAAAATTTTGCAAAGTGTGGGCGGATAGGGGCAATTGCTGCTGCTGAAGTTATAGCTCATTATGGAGCACGTCCTGAAAAGGATCTAGCGGGATTAGTGGCAGGNAGGTTANGCTGATCAANGTTAGNGACGAAAAAAACNCCAAACGAAGTTGGAAAACTTCNATTGCGGTTTTTTGTCAGGGGCAAGTCCTTGCACTTTTGTTTTTTGGTTTCTCTGCGGGTTTGCCGTTCCTTCTAGTGTTTTCAACATTTTCTATTTGGCTTCGTGAATTAGGGCTTAGTCGAACAGCAATCGGTTTAATAAGCTGGATTGGCATTACCTATTCCATAAAGGTGATTTGGGCGCCAGTCATTGANTGCGCTTCCCTATTNGGCTTGANTTCNATTTTCGGNCGTCGTCGTTCTTGGATGCTNANATCAATGGTTGGAATTGCTCTTGGCCTATTAGGAATGGCTTTTGTTGATCCAGTTAAATCAACGCACTTGTTGATAATTTTTGCTTTCGTCACTGCGCTTTTTTCAGCCACACAGGATGTTTCAATTGATGCTTTCCGGATTGAAAGCGCGCCAGCTGAAATGCAAGGGGCATTGGCTGCAGCGTATCAACTTGGTTATCGTATAGCCCTGTTGGTTGCTGGGGCCGGTGTGCTTTACATTTCAGAGTATGCGGGTTGGGCGTGGAGTTACTGCATAATGGCAGCGCTGATGGGGGTGGGAATCACTACTGCTCTGATTGTCTCAGAGCCTGTTAGTGAAAATAACCTGCCAAAGGCGGTAAATATTAACGAGTGGTTAAGTGGCGCGTTTTTGAGGCCATTCAGCAATTTTTTCGGGAGGTTCGGAAGACTTGCCATTCCCATACTCCTATTTGTTGCTGTTTACAGAGTTAGTGACATATCGATGGGTGTGATGGCCAATCCTTTTTACGTTGACCTCGGATTTACGAAAACTGAGATTGCAAATGTTATAAAGGTATTCGGCTTTACTATGACCATTACCGGAACTATTTTGGGAGGCTTGTTAGTCACTCATTACGGTATTATGGGGCCGCTGCTCACCGGAGCAGTTCTTGTATGTTTGACTAACCTTATGTTTGCCATTATGGCGTTTATAGGGCCCAATATAAACCTCCTCATTGCGGTAGTTAGTGCTGACAATGTTAGTGGCGGTCTTGCGGGGGCTGCGTTCATTGCATATTTGTCCAATCTAACCCGATCTCCTTACACAGCCACGCAGTACGCGCTGTTAAGCTCGCTCATGACACTTCCAGGAAAGCTTATTGGTGGACTTTCAGGGATAGTTGTCGATGGTGTAGGGTATATGGTTTTTTTCGGGTATGTAGCATCGCTCGGATTGCCGGCAATATTTCTTTGTATTTATTTGGCGGAGCGGACCCAGACAAAAAATGGAAATAAAAAATGTTGGAAATAGCCGCACTACATCATTGCATTATTAGACATTGGACATTCGGCATTATGACGCTATTCAGGGTCGAAAAATTTTGGGTAGTTTTTGTACTAAAACTTCATGCAATTGCATCGTACGCTGCAATCGCTCCGGCATTGATGAGATCGCTTACTCGTGAACCCAACTGGACAATTTGAATCGGCTTTGAAAGTCCTTCTAGAATAGGGCCGACAACGCCCCCATCACCTAGCGCGTGTAGTAGTTTAGAGGAAATGCTGGCACTATGTAAGTCCGGCATCACTAGTACGTTTGCTGGCCCAGATAATCTACAAAAAGGGTAAATGCGTTGCATCAACTCAAAGTCAAGAGCGGTATCGGTAGTCATTTCGCCGTCATACTCAAAATCGACTTTGCGATCGTCCAATAGTGTTACGGCCATCCTGACACGTTCCATTTGACGACGTTTCGGTTGACCGAAGTTCGAAAAAGATAGGATTGCTACGCGCGGTTCTTGGCCCAGCTTCCGGGCATAAGTTGCTGCTCCACAGGCGATATCTGCCAAATTCTCGCTTGTGGGAAGCTCATGCACGCCGCTGTCAGCTATCAGGATCGTGTGTTCCTGTGCCATCACCATAGTTATTCCCATGGGACACTCCCCTTGTTTTGTGTCTATTACACGTGTGACCTCTGAGTAGGCTACCGCGAAAGGCCGAGTCACCCCTGTTACCATGCCGTCTGCATCACCACACGCAACCATGCAGGAACCGAAAATATTACGGTCTTGATTAACCAACCTTTGACAATCGCGAAACAGAAATCCACGCCTCTGAAGTCGGTTATAAAGGTAATCCGAATACGTGGTTTTATCAGAGCTGAGAGCTGCGTTGTGTATTTCAAGGTCTGCTGTTCCTGCGATACCGAGACTACCCATGGTTTTTTCCACGTGTTCGGCCCGCCCTAAAAGAATAGGTTCGCCGTAGCCTGCGTTGCGGAAGGCGATCGCCGCGCGTATAACTCTTTCGTCTTCACCCTCAGCAAAAACGATACGCTTATTTTCCGATTGTACACGCCGAAAGATAAATTGCAATTTTGCAGCGGCAGGGTCGAGGCGAGCGGATAATTGTTGCCGATATGCATCCATGTCTTTCACGGGTTTGCGCGCAACATTGCTATCTACAGCGGCTTTTGCTACCGCGGGTGGGATCGCGGATATCAAGCGCGGGTCAAATGGTGCTGGAATTATATAATTTGGACCGTATTGAAGGCGTTTGCCTCCGTATGCAGCATCCACTTCATCGGGTACATCCTCTCGCGCGAGTTCGGCAAGGGCATAAGCTGCAGCAGATTTCATCTCATCATTAATAGTCGAAGCACGAACGTCTAGCGCACCGCGAAAAATATATGGAAAGCCGAGTACATTATTAATTTGATTTGGATAATCTGAGCGGCCCGTAGCAACAATTACGTCACTTCTGATGGCCGCAACTTCCTCTGGGGTTATTTCTGGGTCTGGGTTGGCCATTGCGAAAACAATAGGGTTTGCACGCATAGACTTTATCATGCTTCCAGAAACGGCTCCTTTAACCGATAGGCCAAATAAGACGTCGGCGCCTTTTACAGCGTCTTCTAATGATCTGTCATTGGTGGATATTGCGTGAGCTGACTTCCATTGGTTCATCCCTTCTTCACGGCCCCTATATATAACACCCTTAGAGTCGCAAAGTGTGATTTGGTCATGCGGCACACCCATTGATTTAATAAGCTCAATACAAGCAATTGCTGACGCGCCAGCACCGTTGACCACCATTTTGATGTCAGCCATCTTTCGATTTGTCAGCTCGAGGGCATTTATCATTCCGGCTGCAGAAATAATCGCAGTGCCATGTTGGTCGTCATGAAATACNGGAACATCTAATATTTCGCGCAATTTTTGTTCAATAATAAAACATTCTGGAGCTTTGATGTCCTCGAGGTTAATTCCACCGAACCCGTTGCCAATTGCACGAACGCATGAAATGAATTCATCCACGTCCTCAGTTTCTACCTCTAAATCGAAACCATCTATATCAGCAAATCTTTTGAAAAGGACTGCTTTGCCTTCCATGACTGGTTTTGAAGCCAACGCGCCAATGTTACCCAAACCGAGGACCGCAGTTCCATTAGATATCACCGCAACCATGTTACCTTTGGAGGTGTAGTCATAAGCAGTGTCAGGTGCATTCTCGATTTCGAGGCAGGGATAAGCGACACCCGGAGAATAGGCTAGCGACAGATCTCGCTGGGTATTGAGCGGTTTTGTTGCTCTTAGTGCAATCTTTCCTGGTTGACCACTAACATGGAAATTCAGCGCATCTTGCTGACTAATCTTAGTATCGGACATTATGCTGAAAACCCCCCCCTAACGAAACGATTTTTCCTTATATGGCACGTTGGTAAAGCAAACAAAAACTTGTAATTAGTTTGACATGAAGTGAGACACATGACCAGCTTGGGAAGTATTTTTATTTTTGCTTGAAATATTTGAAGCATCTCTAATTATGACAACCCACGCGATATAAAGTGATCC
>PBCW01000030.1 GCA_002718015.1 Rhodospirillaceae bacterium | reverse complement strand
ATTGCTTGCGTTTTCAACCTTTAATTGCTCTGCAAGGGCGAGAAGATCACCGGGAGTTTTTTGTTTCAAATCATGGAGACTAATTTCTTCCAATTTCATTTTTAACTCGATTTTTGTAAAGGGTTTACCGGCAACTTTTAAATTTTGAAGTAACCCTGGATATGGGAATTTTACCTATCGACTCGCTAAGAAATTTGGCAGGAAACCATGGTTGGAGCCAAGTGAAACAGCATGAAGTATTTACCCTCACTATAACTGAACTACAAGCCGGAACAAGCGAAAAACCAGAGATATGAAAATTTTCGGCTAAAACTATTGGAAATCAAAGAAAAACATCACGATTATCAAACTAGACAAACTAGACTTAAACTTTTTGATGTTAACGCTGTTCATAATTCCGAACAATCTCAACTAATCGTTCCACTGATTTTGGATCCGTTTCCTTATTTACCCCATGACCCAGATTGAAAACGAAGGGCCTATCAGAGAAAGCAGATAAAACCCTATTGACGTGGACATGGAGTGATTCTGAGCCCCCCAATAAGTAAATCGGATCTAAATTTCCTTGTACAGGAAAGCTTTTAGATATTTCTGTAGACGCCCAATTAAGCGGTACCGATTGATCTAAACTAACAGCATCTACTTTTGTTTCTGATATATAATAAGGAATTTGAGCGCCAGCCCCCCGAGGAAATCCAATAATGGGTATATGTGGATTCTTACGTTTAATTTGTTCAACAATTCTTCGGGTTGGCTTTATGACCCATTGGTTAAAACCAAAGCAGTCTAGAACACCTGCATGAGACTCAAAAAGTTGTAAAACTTCAACGCCAGCATCTATCTGCGCGTCTAGATGGGTTATGGTAGCGTCAGTAAGAATGTCAACAAGCACCTCGAAACTTGTTGCATGAGAAGTCGCCCAGCGCCTAATATTTTGAAAGTCACGACTCGATCTCCCTTCTACCATGTACGTTGCAACGGTCCACGGTCCTCCAGCAAAACCAATAAGAGCGCAGTCATTTTTTTTTGAAGCGGCAACGCGTTTTATCGTCTCATAAACTGCCTCCAATTTATTTTGAGAAGAGTTTTTTAATCGATCCATCGCATCTGGCAGAATGGGTTCCTGCGGTGTAAGCGGATCAAGAATGGGTCCTAAGCCTTCCTCGAATGAAACACGTTGTCCCAGCGCGTCAGGAATAACTAAAATATCGGAAAACAAAATAGCGGCGTCAAATCCAAACCGCCGCACCGGCTGTAAAGTGATTTCGGCTGCGAGTTTTGGACTGTAACACAAATCGAGAAATGACCCTGTACTACGTCTAATTTTCCTATACTCGGGTAAATACCGTCCCGCTTGTCGCATCAACCATATAGGGACGGACGACGTCTGTTCTCCTAATAGATTCCGCAGGACCAAACCCGTGTTCGCGTCGATCTTCATAATCTCCTAAAACTTAAAAAACAAATTGAATTTTAATTCAATAAGATGTTGTTGTTGTTTTACAGTGTATAACGTGGATTAAAATTATGCATATTCTATCCATATGTAAGTATGTATTAGATGTACCCGCTGTGGATATTAATAATAGAGGTATTTGCGAATCCCTAGGTTTCAGCAGAAATAGCTCCTTACTCCATCAAAAGAGGGACAGTGATTAACGGGAATAAGATTTAATATGGCAGNTAGTTTCANTTTTATACACTTGGTGCAATAAAGTTTTCCAGNANGGAAAACTTTATATGNACCTGTGGGTATTACCACATAAAACTGAANTTNATTGATGTAGNTGTGGATAAACATTTGTTCATCCACATTTGTCATNNNTTAATACATNGACCCTGAAAGACCNGAATAANNATGGCCNAACGGTATGATCTGCACTTGGTATCAGACGCTACGGGGGAAACTATCCATAGCGTTGCTCGCGCGTGCCTTGCACAATTTGGCGCGGTTGAACCAGTAGAACATCACTGGTCGTTAGTGCGCACCACGGGGCAGATAGANAAGGTCCTNGATGGNATNTCGAAGAACCCAGGTGTAGTGATGTTCACNATAGTTAATAANNCGCTGCGGATCAGGCTNCAGGATGGTTGCAGATCCCTCAGGGTGTCGTGCATACCTGTNTTGGATCCNACGATNGCNACTTTAGCTAATTACTTTGGNATAGAAAGNCGNGGTGAGTCAGGATTGCAACACGCACTGAANGCACAATACTTNGAGCGCATNGATGCAATGACATACGCTATGGCAAATGATGACGGGCAATCTGTTTGGAANTTAAAGCANGCAGATTTAATACTCGTCGGGGTCTCTNGAACTTCCAAAACACCAACNTGCATGTANNTNGCNAATAGAGGNATAAAAGCAGCAAANNTTCCATATGTTCCGGAGGTAGCCCTCCCTNAAGAGCTTTTTGAACTGAGGTCTGCGGACNNGCCACTTATNGTGGGTTTAACAAACTCCCCAGAACGCCTAATCCAGCTNCGTCGNAATCGATTGCNTTCNCTNTCACAGCAANACGAGACAGACTATGTCAGGCTTGAGATAGTNAGNCGGGAAGTGGCNGATGCNCGTCGAATNTTNTCGGAATATAATTGGCCNGTAATTGATGTTGCNCGNAGATCGATTGAAGAGACAGCGGCAGCTGTCATGCAGCTNATGGAAAATNANACTTGACNGNGAAAAANAACAATCTGCTTATTCTGGCGTCTGCAAGCAAATCCAGAGCTTCGATCCTCAAACAGGCCGGCGTGGATTTTCAGTGCATACCACCATTTTGTGATGAAGAGAAAATTAAATTAAATCTGAAGCGTAAAAACACTCCAACAGAAATTATTGCTATGAAACTTGCTGAAGCCAAGGCCAGTATAGTTAGCAGTAAGAAACCGGATTATCATATCGTAGCTGCTGACCAAATACTTGAATGTAATGGAGTAGCCTACGACAAGCCTGAGAACTTGGAACAAGCGAGGCGACATTTGCTAGATCTCCGAGGGAAACGCCACTTTTTATATACNGGGACAGTGGTTTACAAAGCGTCTGAATGTGTATGGCAAAATTCTGAAAAACTAGAGATGCAGATGCGTAACTACAGTGATGTTTTTGTTGATGAATATTTAAGTGCGTTAGGGACTTCAGTATGTGAATCTGTTGGCGCATATAAACTAGAAGGATTGGGCGCACAGCTCTTTGAAAACGTTAATGGTGATTATTTTACAATTCTTGGGTTGCCCTTGCTACCCCTTCTGCGATATCTGCGCCTAATAGGTTTTATTAAAGAATGATACTAAGTCATAGAACTAAAATCGCGGGGGTTTTAGGGTGGCCAATAAGTCACTCCAAATCTCCAAAAGTTCACGGATTTTGGCTTAATAAGTACAAGATTGATGGCGTCTATCATGCGTTATCTGTATCACCGAATAGATTATCCCAAGCACTTAAGGGTATTTCTGCACTGGGATTTAGGGGCGTAAATCTTACAATACCGCACAAAGTTGAAGCAATGGCGCTTTGCGATAAAATTGATGAAACCGCTAAAAGAATAGGTGCCGTGAATACGGTGACAATTTGTAAAGATGGTTCACTTTCAGGAACTAACAGTGACTCATATGGCTTTATCGAGAACCTATATAATAAATCTTCTTGGACTGCCTCGCTAGGTCCTGCCGTAATCTTGGGTGCCGGAGGTGCCGCGCGTGCCGTTGCAGTTGCTTTATCCGATGCAGGGGTGGATCAGATTCGGATTATCAATCGTACCCGGGAGCGTGCAGAGGCTTTAATTGTAGACACCAAAATAAAAAACGCGGTAGCTGAAAGTTGGAAACATAGGCATGAAGCGCTTGAAGGAGCTGGTTTGCTCGTAAATTCAACTAACTTGGGTATGGCGGGGTGTGAGCCACTCGACATAAATCTGTCTAAGCTACCACGATCAGCAATTGTAAACGACATTGTTTACGTACCTTTACTTACCGAACTGTTAAAGGAATCAAAAAATAGAGGAAATGAGATAGTTGACGGTCTAAATATGCTTTTATACCAAGCTACAGTTGGTTTCCGCCTTTGGTATGGAGTTAGTCCTAAAGTCACGAGCGACCAGCGAACATACGTTCTTGGGTAAAAGACATTTGGAAAAGTAAATTTATGCGTATTATTGGCCTTACAGGTTCAATAGGTATGGGGAAATCTACAGCAAGCTGTATGATAAAAGGTTTCGGTATCCCAGTTCATGACTCCGATCAGGCGGTTCACAAGGCTTTAGCATTTGATGGCCTAGCTTTGGGTGCCATCAGAGAACGTTTTCCAGAGGCTTATCAATTTGGATCTATAAACAGACAAGTACTTGGAAAGCTTGTTTTTAATGATGATGAAGCCATCGCGGATTTAGAACGTATTCTTCATCCAATAGTAAAACAAGATCGGCACCGTTTTTTTAAACAACACAGAGCACAGCAAGTATCGTTGGTAGTCATAGATGTGCCACTGCTCTTTGAGACTGGTACATATCAGGAGTGTTACCAGACTATTGTAATTTCAGCTCCATCTTCGGTACAAGCTAGGAGGGTATTATCTCGCTCCGGCATGACTATTGCAAAATTTCAATCGGTCAAATCCAGACAAATACCGGATATTGAAAAACGCAAGCTCGGAGATATCGTTATTTCTAGCCACCTTGGCCGTCGTTTTACAATCAACAAGTTAAAAAAATACTTTTATACCTTGCGGCGTCGGTAGGGTATGCTAATCGAATTATAAATTGAAAAAGCGCAAGTGTTTAAACATCTAACCTTACGGAGCTCNAAACGCATGGCAATGTTCGAAATAGTGTTGGATACCGAAACTACCGGTCTTGATGCTGCTGGGGAAGATAGGATTGTGGAGATCGGGTGCGTAGAACTCGAAAATCACGTGCCTACGGGGAGGACCTTCCATCAGTATATTAACCCCGAGCGTGACATACCAGAAGAGGCTTTTAAGGTACACGGACTTTCCGCAACATTTTTATCCCCAAAACCTATATTTTCCGAAATTGCGCAAAAATTTCTTGATTTTATTGATGATCGGGCATTGGTGATACACAATGCAGAATTCGATATGGCCTTTATAAACGCAGAACTAAAAAGAATTAATTTTCCAGAGGTCCCAGTAGTGCGGGCCATAGACACATTAAAAATCGCGAGAGAGCGGTTTCCTGGCGCACCCGCTAGTTTAGATGCCTTGTGTAGGCGTTTTGGAATCAATGATATTGCTAGAACACAACACGGTGCGCTACTAGACTCGCAGATATTGGCTGAGGTTTATCTGGAGCTTATCGGCGGCCGGCAACAAGCCCTTACCCTCAAGGCGAGAGTAGAAAAATCAAAAAAAGCAAACGTCACGGAGCAAACGCGTCTTGCGGTGCGTCCCCACAGTGCTAGCGATACCGAGCTCGCAGCCCACGCGGCTCTGATTGACAGCATTCCAAAAGCTATATGGCGCCTTTAGTCAGATTTTTCTTGGTCGTCTTCGTTTGCTACAACAGTGCCTTGGGCATAAATGTCCATGAAATCAACTGGATTTAGAAGCAATGGAGGGAAACCACCGTTTCGAACGGTGTCAGATAGAATTTGCCGTGCAAATGGAAATAATAAACGAGGTGCCTCTATTAACAGAAGCGGCTGAATGTGTTCGTCGTCCACGTCGCCAATCACAACGTGTCCGCCGTACTGCAACTCAATTAGAAATACAATCTCTTCATTATGACGGGCGCTGGCTTCAAGGAGAAGTATGACCTCGAACCGTCGATCGCCAAGCGGTTTGGATTTGGCATTTATATGAAGCCCAATCTCTGGTGTTGCATCTGCTTCTACTATAAAACGTGGGGATTGTGGATTTTCAAAAGACAGATCTTTTATGTATTGATGGGTGATGTCGAGTGGGGCGTCTTCTATTGTAATGCCGTCCATCTCTTCATTTTTAATTGGTGTTTCGTCGCGGTCAGCCATGTCTAATCCCTCAAGTCAGGTTGGCGGTGGCTAACACGGATCGCAGTTAGATACAACCGTACCACCGCCCGGGTGCTGACTTGTTGTACTAAAATGAAGGATTCCGCAATTTTTTGCTCGGATATTGGTTAGACAACGAATAAAACCCCAGTGGCTAACAACAACTGTATTTACATCATAATTACTCGCAAAGCGACGAAACCCTTTGCATCGTCGGTTTAGTGAGAGTGTGTCTTCTTCTAGATCTGGCCACCAATTTTCTGTTACGGGATCTAAAAAGTTAACGTGGGGGAAGTCGACGCAAAGCGCACTTTTGGGTGACCCTATGTCACATTTAAAAACCGCATGTTCCCCTAAGAGTGGCGTTGCTGTGATGTTAAGGTCTAAATGACGGGCAACGATTGTTGCTGTTTCTAAAGCACGCCGGTACGGGCTCGACAAGATTTTTTTTAGGCCTAATTGTTCCAGAGATTTTGCGGCATGAAGGGCTTGATTTTTGCCTAAAGGGGTTAACTTTGGNTCNCGAATTCCGGGATCCTTACGGGTTTTACCGTAGATCACATTAAATTCCGATTGGCCGTGCCGCAATAGATACATAAGATGCACACATAGAAAAACTGGTTGGTGTTTAGGACGAATCAGAGGTTTTATTACTTTTGGGAACCTCTTGATCCGGATTGTTTAAGGCCGGATTATCAATTTCGTGAAATTCCCCATCAATTACAGTCGCATTTTGTTCATCGTTATCACTGTGGTGGCGTGTTTTTTCATTTGATGGCCATACCCGCGAGTAACTTTGGCTCCTTATTTGAGCGAATATTGTGTTGCCAAGAAATAAACGAAATTTTGGGATCAATAAAAAAAACCCTATGCAGTCAGTCAAGAACCCTGGTGTTAATAAAAGTACGCCGGCAAATAACAAACAGAGGCCGGTCAGGACTTCCTTTACAGGCAATTCATTCCGGTGCAATGCCTCCTGCGTATTCGTGAGTGCTCGAAGCCCTTGATGCCGTAGCATTCCTGAACCAATGATTGCTGTAATTAAAATCAAAGCAATTGTTGTCCAAATCCCNAAAAAATGCCCTGCCTCAATNAAAATCGCTATCTCAGCAATCGGAACTCCAACAAAAATAAAAAGAATCAGAAGCCTCATACTTGTCCTTTGGCTCTGCTGACCGTATGTANGGTTATGCGAATAGAGTCCAAGCCNTNGCAACAGTTGCGTCAACAACCACCTTAACCTAAGGTCCTNAATAACTTTGCGCAAGACATACACTATTTGGTTTGGATAAAAATTACTGGGCTCAGTGTTTAGGCTGATTTGAGCCTTNAACAAAAGAAAGGCCTTATATAATGGGCGGCGACTACGTTGATGTAATCATCTTTGCAGCTATAGCTGCATTTCTCGTATTTCGNTTGGTCAGTGTGCTTGGNAAGCGCACAGGTCAAGAAGGNTCACGTGATCCATTCGGCATTGCTCGTAGTGCTGACATTNCAGACCNNGAGGAAAANCNTGAAAATCCCGGAGCANCAAGCGGATCAGACGCTCAGGNTGATAACGTNAGTANATCAACACCNCTTGAGNNCGGTTTAGAANAAATAAAGGCTGCTGATNGGCGNTTTGANGTGGNTGNATTCCAAACAGGTGCCCGAAATGCNTTCGAAATGATAATCACGGCATTTGCGCTCGGTGATACCGGNACGCTTAAATCGCTCCTGAGTGAGGGCGTTTTTGCAAACTTTGACCATGCTATCACCCATCGGAAGCGGGCAGGTGAGACACAAGAAACGTCGCTTGTAGGGATNGACTCTGTGGAGGTAATTGAGGCNTGTCTGCCTCATTCTACCGCCCANGTAACAGTCAAGTTTGTGAGCAAACAAGTTAGNGTTCGTCGTGACCAATCTGGCGNTGTNATTGANGGNGATCCAGAAGNAGTTAACCAAGTGACTGATATTTGGACCTTTGCACGAGATGTTCGCGGGAAGGATCCGAACTGGTTGTTAGTAGAGACACGAAGNTCNAATTAGAAAATNTCGGTTCACGANTTTGNANTCNCACCCTTTAAAAATNNTTATTTTANTGNTGNCGCTTGGTGTGATNAGTTGCNCCCCNGCGCTGGAGAGAAAAAAACCNTTCAAATTGGAACCAGTGAATTTCAAAAGTCTTCCAGGTTGGGGCGATGATAACCATTCAGATGCCTTAGGTGTATTTCGCGGATCCTGCCAAAAGTTTCTGGCCGCAAATAGTGGCAGTCCGTCCAATAGATTGGATCTAAAACTCGATTCCTGGCATAGAGTTTGTTTGTCTTTGCCTGCCGGCGATGTCAACGACGATCAGGCGCAAGATTATTTTGAAAAATGGTTCCAACCTTATTTGGTTTTTG
This sequence comes from Rhodospirillaceae bacterium, assembly GCA_002718015.1. Classification (GTDB taxonomy): domain Bacteria; phylum Pseudomonadota; class Alphaproteobacteria; order UBA8366; family UBA8366; genus UBA8366. Next base: position 8,121 of record PBCW01000030.1, on the reverse strand, counting down.
GGCCAGACGGGCCGGAGGGTCTTTTTACCGGATACTTTGAGGCTGAGCTTACAGGCAGTTTGCGCCGTGAGGGTCCTTCTCAGACTCCTATCTACGGTGTTCCAGATGATCATATTACTGTTGATCTTGCTCGTTTTGACCCAAAACTAGCGGGCAAAAAGCTGGTGGGAATGGCAAAAAAAAANCAGCTCATTCCATACCACACACGGGAGGATATTGCTACGGGTGCGCTGAAAGGCAAAGCTAAACAAATAGCCTGGGCCGACGACTTGATCGATCTCTATATTTTACATGTGCAAGGTTCCGGACGGGTGCGGTTGCGCGATGGATCGGTGATGAGGATCGGTTTTGCCGCGCACAATGGACATGATTATCGTTCTATCGGACAGGTACTGATAGAACGCGGTCAACTTAGACACAATCATGCTTCGTGGCCACATATTCGGCGCTGGATTGAAAAAAACCGAGATCAAGCTCGGGCATTGTTGTCTGAAAATGCGCGGTTTATATTTTTTCGTACTACAGATAGCAGAGGGCCAATTGGTGCACAGGGTGTTCCGTTGACGGCTGGAAGAAGCATGGCGGTTGATAAGCGTTATATTCCGATTGGTGCTCCCCTATGGATCGTTACTCATTGGCCGACTGATGAGTCGCGCCCGCTTAGGAAATTATTGGTAGCGCAAGATACAGGCGCTGCAATTAAGGGCCCTGTGCGTGGCGATTATTTTTGGGGCTTCGGTAGTAAAGCCCTGAAGCTTGCAGGCACCATGAAGAGTGCCGGACGTTATTTTGTTTTGCTCCCACGATGGCACGGCTGGAACGCCCCCACGCAATTACGCGAATAGTAAATTATTTCTGCTGTAAAAATTAAAAAGTGATACATTAAATTGTTTGCAGAACTTTTCTTAAATATACATGCTGTGTTAACTACTTTAATATTTACCCCAAAAACCGGTGACGAGTATTTGTAAACGAAAAACGCCTCGGGGTGGGGTTGAGTATTACCAGAAAAATATGGAAAAAAAGAAGCAGCAAATTAAAACCAAAGCAAAGGCATCAAGCTGTAGTGAAGGTATTGGACTTTGGCGCCAAGTTGTTGCCGATGTAATCCCCTTGAAGAAAAACTCTGCTACACCAATCGTTGCTGGAACAATGCGTGACAGAAGTTTACAAACGGGCAGCGAGCCAAGCTGTCTTTACCCTGGAAGTGATTTTGGTGAAGTTAAAGGACCATTGGTTCCACTTTCGCATGGTACGCTTGTAGGCCTAGATAAACGCACAGGGGAGCGTTTGAAGCGCGGCAAGTTGGAAGTCGAGGGACGTCTCGATATGCACGGTATGAGCCAAGAAAGGGCATATAGTGCGTTGAAAAGGTTTTTATTGGATAAACANGCTGCAGGAAAGAGGTGTGTGGTAGTGATTACAGGCAAAGGAAGCCGTGATGGCGGAATGGGCGTGCTTAAGGAAGCGGTTCCTCGCTGGTTAAATGAGCCCTCTTTGCGTAAGCATGTGNTGGGGTTTGATTACGCATTACCGCGCCTTGGCGGCACCGGCGCTCTTTANATTCTGTTGAGGCGCAAACGNTTGTAAAAATTTAANTTTCTGCAACAGNTTCTTACAAAAAAACCGTTANTGTCGATGACACCATTTGGCCAGGAAATTAGAAAAATGCGTTCCGAAAGAGGGGTCACACTCTCTNACATGGCAGAGGCATTGCAGGTTTCGCCGGCATATTTGTCTGCCCTAGAGCATGGAAAACGGGGCAAGCCAAGTATTCCAATGGTCAATCAGATCTGTTCATATTTTAACATTATTTGGGATGATGCTGAAAGAATTCAGAAGTTAGCCGCGATTTCAAGGCCGCGTGTGGTTGTTGACACTAAGGATTTATCACCAGATGCCACCCTATTAGCTAACTTATTAGCCGAAGGCATACATACANTGTCTGAAGATAAGATAAGATTTCTCATAGNATACCTNAGCTNNAAACCAGAGNATAACCCCNAGGANNGATAATATTNAAGAAATCANAGGATGAATTTAGATAGGTCGGCGTCTTTCGCTAAGTTCGCCACCCTGCTTCGCACGTAGTCGCAATCAATCTGTATCTCTTCATTAGGCCGGTCTGTGGCAGAGAAACTAATTTCTTCTAGAAGTTTCTCCATAACGGTATGAAGACGCCGAGCGCCTATATTTTCAACGTTCTCATTAATCTCGGCGGCCAATGTGGCTAATTCGGCGATGGCTTCATCTTGAAAAACCAGCGTCACTTTCTCCGTTTTAAGCAATGCTTCATACTGACGAATGAGGCTGTTCTCCGGTTCTTGTAAAATAAGTTCGAAATCACTTCGAGTAAGAGCCTTCAGTTCAACTCGGATTGGAAGTCTCCCNTGAAGCTCCGGCAATAAATCAGATGGTTTTGCCAAGTGAAATGCGCCAGAAGCAATGAAAAGGATATGATCCGTATTTATTGGCCCATGTTTTGTGGACACAGTCGTTCCTTCAATTAAGGGTAAAAGGTCACGCTGTACTCCTTCACGGCTTACATCGGCTCCATTACGCTCCGCGCGCGCGCATACTTTATCAATCTCATCAATGAAAACAATCCCATTTTGNGCAACATTTTCTAAGGCAGCGCGCACAACTTTGTCTTCGTCTACTAGTTTGTCTCCTTCTTCCGTAACAAGCACACTAAAGGAATCNGCCACAGTCANGGTCTGCTTGCGNGTNCGTTCTCCAAAAGCTTTGCCCATTATGTCATTAAGGTTAATCATNCCCATCTGTGCGCCAGGCATGCCTGGTATATCGAAGGTGGGCATACCGCCTCCGCTGCTATCTATGAGCTCGAGCTCAATTTCTCGATCGTCGAGCTCACCATTTCGAAGTTTTTGTCTGAAAGAACTGCGGGTGTTTGCGCTTGCATTCTCGCCGACAAGAGCGTCAAGGACCCGTTCTTCTGCCATCAACTCTGCTTTTGCAACAACTTCCTTCCGTTGAATTTCACGTGTCATGTGAATAGCATTGTCAACTAAATCACGAACGATTTGCTCCACGTCCCTACCAACGTACCCAACCTCGGTAAACTTTGTAGCCTCAACCTTTAAAAATGGCGCATCCGCTAATTTCGCGAGACGGCGCGCAATTTCTGTTTTACCCACGCCTGTTGGTCCTATCATCAGGATGTTTTTTGGCAAGACTTCGTCTCGCATTTCTTCTGGTACATTTTGTCGCCTCCAACGATTTCTCAATGCCACAGCTACAGCACGTTTGGCCTCATTTTGGCCTATGATGTAACGGTCGAGCTCGGAGACGGTCTCGCGGGGTGTAAGTGCTATCATAATTTCTCAATGAGTATGTTTTCGTTTGTGTAGACGCATATGCCCGCAGCAATTTGTAATGCTTGCTTGGCTATATCTTCAGCCCCAAGTTTGCTTGAATGTACAAGGCCGCGCGCGGCCGCCAGTGCAAATGGTCCGCCCGATCCAATACCTATCAGTCCATCCTCAGGCTCTAAAACGTCACCATTTCCCGTAAGTGTTAACGAAACGGACTTATCTGCAACTGCCATCATAGCTTCTAATCGCCGCAGATAGCGATCTGTACGCCAATCCTTAGCAAGCTCAACGCATGCCCGCGTAAGTTGACTCGGATACTGCTCAAGCTTTCCTTCCAGTCGTTCAAAAAGCGTAAAAGCATCAGCGGTAGCGCCAGCAAACCCAGCAATAACATTGCCATCACCTAGGCGGCGCACTTTGCGGGCATTGGCTTTTATAATAGTCTGGCCAAGACTCACTTGTCCGTCACCTGCCATAACAATCTCGTTTTTTCGGCGTATTGCAAGTATTGTTGTCCCATGCAAAATGGACTGATCTGGCATAGTTCTATTCTACCTTTAATGACTTCGATATCTTCATATCAATCTACCATGTGGTAATTTGTGCCTCAGGATCAAGAGGAGATTTATGAGAACCAATATCAATCTCAAACTTCTTTTATTTTCTTTGCAGCGATATTGCTAGAAAGACCGCCATTTTGCCTCTACATAGTTGTACAACAATTAACCTATCTTATGGTCGAGGAAAAACTTATGCGCACAGCCATTGTAGAACGTAAAACTAAAGAAACAGAAATTTGTGTTGAAATTAACCTCGATGGCAATGGCGAGTACAACGTATCCACTGGAATAGGATTTCTTGATCATATGCTAGAGCAACTGGCGCGTCACAGTTTGATTGATGTTTCTCTCAAGGCACAAGGCGACCTTCATATCGATTTCCACCATACTACTGAGGATACGGGATACGCAATTGGTGAGGCGATAGCAAAAGCGCTTGGTGACCGCAGAGGAATAAATCGCTATGGCAGTAGCTTTATACCCATGGATGAGACGCTCACACGTGTAGCGCTTGATTGTTCAAATAGGCCGTTTTTGGTGTGGCGGGTTAACTTATCGCGGCCGAAGCTTGGTGATATGGACACCGAATTATTTAATGAGTGGTTTCAAGCATTTTCTCAATCAGCAGGAATTACTTTACATATNGAGAATTTCTATGGAGATAATAATCACCACATCGTTGAGTCTTGTTATAAAGGGCTTGCGCGTGCGCTCAAGCNGGCGATAAGCGTTGACCCACGTCAGGCGAATTCAGTTCCCTCAACAAAAGGTGTGCTGGGCGGCTCACTNTGAGTGNTTTGTACTAGGAAANTTTATGACCGTTGNAATNGTTGACTACGGATCGGGTAATTTACACTCTGTTGCAAAAGCGTTCGAATGCCAAACGATTGAAAAGANNGGGGCATGCGTGCGAGTGACTGATAAGCCTGATGAGGTGGCATCTGCAGACCGAGTGGTTTTGCCGGGAGTNGGCTCATATGGCCAGTGTAAAGAAGGATTGTCGGCTATCGATGGCCTAATCGAAGCCCTTGAATTTGCTGTTNTTGCGAGGGGCCAGCCATTTTTAGGGATTTGCGTGGGAATGCAGCTAATGTCCACAACGGGGCTAGAGCATTGTCNNAACAAGGGCCTCAATTGGATTCCTGGCGTCGTGCGGCCAATAAGTGTTTTAGATAAATCACTTAAGATACCTCATATGGGTTGGAATGGTTTGGAAACGACANGTGGCCATCCGATCTTCGAAGATCTAGAGCCCGAGGCAGATGTTTATTTTGTTCACAGTTACCATTTTGAACCAGAAAACGATGCTGATTTACTCGCAACNGTTNAGTATGGCGNATCAGTTACGGCGGCGGTNGGAANGGACAATTTGATCGGTACACAATTTCATCCGGAAAAAAGTCAGGGAGNAGGCCTCACTGTTATAAATAATTTTATGCGATGGTACCCCTNAAAAGGTNTGANATGGTTGGAAAATATAAAAATCCNATTAAGCAGCCAATGNATTTTAAAGGGGGCGATCTCGCTCCNAAAATGTTGGTTGAGCAAGTNACCGAAATTAATGAATTCGACCTGCAGGACTTNTGTGAGGCAACAGAACAATCCATTNTNGAGGGTGGNGGCTTTGGGTGGTTAGNTGCGCCGGCTCGCAGTGGGCTAGAAAAATTTTGGCGTGGGGTAATACAGGTGCCAGAGCGTTCGCTTTTTATTGGGCGTATGGACGGTGTCGTAGCNGGCGCGACGCAGTTTGTNCGGCCTACTCGTAATAACGAAGCACAATCAGAAGCCGCTAAACTTACGACGAATTTTGTCGCCCCTTGGGCGAGAGGATANGGTTTGGCTCGCAACTTGGCCGTGGCAGTNGAAGATGCAGCGGTTGATGAGGGGTTTCTGGTGCTTAATCTCGATGTTCGAGAGACTCAAACCGCNGCTATAGCATTCTACGAAAGTCGGGGNTTTGTCCGATGGGGAAAGCACCCCCGNTATTCAAAGGTCGATGGNAACTGGATAGCCGGATATCATTACTTTAAGGATTTGCGGAAAACGGAGGCCCAATGATTATNTACCCNGCCATAGATCTAAAAGATGGCAAGTGTGTTCGCTTGGAACAAGGCGACATGAANCGCGCAACTATTTTNAATGAAAGTCCAGCAGAGCAGGCGCGCGCATTTGAGCGTGCCGGCGCAGAATGGATCCATNTCGTTGACCTCAATGGAGCATTTNCTGGGAGNNCTGTTAACANGGATGCTGTGACCGCAATTGTCGATGCGGTCGATATTCCAGTTCAGCTAGGCGGTGGGATACGTGATGAAGAAACGATTGAGTTTTGGCTTANTAGAGGTGTTTCGCGTGTNATNTTAGGNACCGTGANTGTNAAAAACCCCAGTTTAGTTAAGAGGGCATGTTCAAGGTGGTCCAGCAGGATTGTTTTGGGCATCGACGCCATTGAAGGGAGGGCTGCGGTAGAGGGTTGGGCANANGTTTCTAATATCACNTCAGAAGAGCTGGCGAAGGACTTTGAGNAGGCCGGTGCTGCAGCGATTATATATACAGATATTAGTAGGGATGGCCTTCTCAAAGGACCCAATATTGNTTCGACCNTGAAACTNGCCAAANGTGTCGCAACCCCNATAATAGNAAGTGGCGGTATATCAGGNATTGAAGATATAAGACGTATTTGTGCATCTCCTCCAATTTCTGGGGTANTTGTNGGGCGNGCCTTGTATGANAGGAAAATCATGTTAGAGACCGCCTTGGAAATTGTGTCACAAGAANCNGATGGAGCAAAGCTTGCTTAAAGTGCGAATTATTCCCTGTCTTGACGTGTGCGCTGGTCGCGTTGTCAAAGGCGTCAACTTCGTAAGTNTAGTTGATGCTGGAGACCCTATAGAGCAAGCAAAAGTTTATGATAAAGCCGGNGCTGATGAACTATGCTTCCTNGACATAACAGCATCCCACGANAATAGAGACACNATTTATGATGTTGTTAGTGGTACATCGGAGCAATGCTTNATGCCGCTTACGGTNGGAGGTGGCATTCGCAATACTCAGGACATAAGAAAATTATTACTTGCCGGAGCAGACAAGGTTTCAATAAACACGGCAGCTGTAAGTAACCCGNCTNTTGTNAGTGAAGCGGCAGAATGCTTCGGCGCACAATGCATAGTGGTGGCGATAGACGCAAAACAGACNGAAGAAGGTAAGTGGGANATATTTACNCANGGGGGNCGGACTCCTACCGGTATCGATGCTGTTCAGTGGGCCAAGAACATGGCTACGCGCGGAGCGGGTGAAATACTTTTAACCTCAATGGATAAAGATGGCACTCGCGAGGGTTTTGATACTCACCTGACGCGTAAGGTTGCAGATAGTGTCAATATTCCTGTTATCGCTAGTGGTGGCGTTGGCTCTCTTGACCACATGGTAGATGGTATTCGGATGGGTCACGCATCCGCTGTTCTAGCGGCATCTATTTTCCATTTTGGCGAATTCACAATTGGTGACGCCAAAAAACATTTAGAAAAAGCGGGCATTTTGGTTCGTGTGCCTCATAAAGGCGCTGGTTTGTAATTATGTCTTAAAACATTAAAATCAAAAAATAGACCGCTACTGAGCTGATAGACCAATTTAAGAGGGCCTTACTATGTCATATGACGACAATAATATCTTCGCGAAAATCCTTCGCGGAGAACTACCATGTGAAAAGGTTTTAGAGAATGATTACGCGCTTGCGTTCAATGACATAGCACCGCAAGCTCCAATACATATCTTAGTGATTCCTAAGCGACCATACGAATCGGCCAGCCAATTTTCACAAAATGCTGCTGATCAGGAACTGGTTGCATTCCAAAGACTCGTTGGTGAAGTGGTATCGCTGAAGGAGATTCATGATGGCGGGTATAGGCTAATATCAAATACTAATCGTAACGGACATCAAGAGGTTCCCCATTATCATGTGCATGTGCTTGGAGGACGAGATTTGGGACGGATGGTTTTTTAGTTGTATGTCACATTCTTTTTTTCAGGCGCATTATTTCATTGCGAAGTTTTTTCAATTCCAAGGCAACATCTTCAGTTGAAATCGCACCATTGTTTTCCGTTTTTTGCACGTCATCCATGGCATTTACAATTATCGCAATAAAAAGGTTCAGAACTGCAAAGGATGTACAAAGGATAAACGGCACAAAAAACATCCAGGCATAAGGGAATACTTCCATAACTGGTCG
>PBCW01000029.1 GCA_002718015.1 Rhodospirillaceae bacterium | reverse complement strand
GATCGTAAGCGCCGTTCAAGTAGTTTGGTTCGTTATTTACATGGTGGTACCACTGCCCTTTATCCTTGGCAATCGTCGGACAGTATGCCGGCCTTATTGTTCGAGGCTTACGCGTTGGCAGCAGCGGCAGATAGAGCTAATATGGCAGAAGATAACATTCTTTCTTTTCAGGCTCGCGAAGATCGACTAAGCGGAGCAAACTATTACAATCGCTCTAGCCCGAGATTACCCAGCAGAAAGAATCGAAAGGACTAAATTAAATGTAATGTTTCTGTTACATTTTTGAAAACATCGTTACCTGGTCTGCGATCTTTAAATTAATATCCTGTTCTTGGGCTAAAAATGTGAACATGTTAATGGGCGTGATTTGATTTACCAACAGGATGATGTGTTTGCACAATCGAATTAGTAAACGTACAGTCAAATTTCTCAAAATGCTGCAGACGGTAAAACATGTGCAAAATTTATTTTAGGTAAAGGTAAAAAAGTGAGTCAGATTGCCACAGTGAAATTGCCCACCGAACACCCTGAAATGTTGGGTGATTACGTTATTGAACATTTGCTTGGTCATTGTGACGTGGCCGTGGCCGCTGCTGAACACTTAGCAGATAATGCTAGGGAGGTTATGCGCGGAAAGGTGGCGCCGACAGGCCAAATTGAAAGTGACCTTCTTGAGGAGGAGCAATTTGCTGCACATGGGTACGCCTGGATAGCCACTTATGTGGAAGCACTAAGACAAATGCGTGCTTGGGCGGGCCGATTAAATGAAACTGGGCTTTTTGGGGAACAAGAGGCACTCATTCTCCAAAGTGCTTTTGGGGAATATCTTAATCAACTTTGGGGTGGTATTTCCATCAGCCAGGGGGAAATCGTGCGGCCGGAGGATATAGGTCTAGCCGATGATGCATTGGCTGAATTTGATCAACCCGCAGTGGCCGTGCTCGCAAATGAAGGAAATCGCATTGAGGTGCGTGCACGTATTGCGGAACTTATTATTGAAAATAAGCATGGAAACATGGGACTCTGTGACGAAACGCTTGATATGATGGCTGATCAGTTTCGGCGGTTTTCAAATGAAAAAATAGCTCCCTATTGTCATAAATGGCATATCGAGGATGAGTTAATTCCCCTTGACTTGATTGATGAACTTGCGAGCCTGGGTGTTTTTGGGCTTACTGTGCCCGAAAAGTTTGGTGGTGCGGGTCTCGGGAAGCTAGCAATGGTGGTAGTCACTGAGGAGCTAAGCCGAGGCTACATAGGNGTCGGTTCATTGGGAACGCGCTCCGACATTGCTGCAGAACTAATTATTAAAAGTGGAACAACCGAACAACAGGATCAATGGCTACCGAAGATTGTGTCAGGCGAAGTATTGCCAACAGCCGTTTTTACCGAACCAAATACGGGGTCTGATCTTGGAAGTCTCAGAACTCGCGCCGAACGCGATGGCGAGGATTATCGAATATATGGCAATAAAACCTGGATCACACACGGAGCTAGAAGCGACTTAATGACACTACTTGCCCGCACCAATCCAAATCAGTCAGGATACCGTNGTTTGTCCATGTTTCTTGCTGCAAAACCTCGCGGTAATGAAGGTGAACCGTTTCCTGCTCAAGGAATGTCGGGTGGAGAGATCGGAGTCTTGGGTTATCGTGGAATGAAAGAATATGACATCGCTTTTGATGACTTCAAAGTCAAAGCTGGCCAGTTGTTAGGCGGTAAAGAGGGCGAGGGTTTCAAACAATTAATGGCGACATTTGAGGCGGCGCGGATACAGACGGCGGCACGTGCCGTCGGCGTTTCTCAGAATGCGCTTGAGCTTGCTCTACTATACGCTCATGACCGACAACAATTTGATAAGCCCTTGATAAATTTTCCCCGCATTTCTGGGAAGATCGGGTGGATGGCTGTGGANACAATGATCGCACGTCAGATGACTTATTTTGCGGCGCGCCAAAAAGATCAGGATCGGCGTTGTGACATCGAGGCAGGAATGGCAAAATTGCTTGGTGCGCGTGCCGCCTGGTCTAACGCGGACAATGCAGTGCAAATACATGGCGGTGTTGGGTATGCGAAAGAATTNCCAATTTCGCGAGTACTNTGCGATGCGCGAATTCTTAACGTCTTCGAGGGAACTGCAGAGATACAGGCTAACGTGATTGCTCGCGGGCTGTTGAGTGATCGGAATTAAGAACGCATTGGCTCCGTCCACTGGCTGTCAGATAATGCTTCGTATGCCGCCTCAAATGAATCAATATCACACGATTGCCACTCGCGCATGTGTCGGAATAAAGGTGTAGGCTTAGAGANGGTCGTTTGTTCTAAGACACCCGGGAAGGCAGTCCTAAGGATATTTTCTGATGTATCGAATAATCCTTCAATGTGTTCGAGATTGATTNTTTGATCAGAATCTTTCAACTCAACTTCAATTTCAACTATGTCAATTTTNTATCCATCGAAGCTNTGTCCCATGCCGAGGTCAAATTTAATTTCAAATACGATTTCANTNTGCCCACTTGGATAATAAAGGATGGGAATACTCTGGCCCTGAAGGCAGGCTACAGGCTTCGGAATGGTGTTGCCGATTATTTTTTTAGCAAGCTCGTAGGCATCTTTCGGTAAAACGGATAAATTTATACCAAAACCGTCGAGATAATTGGAAATTTCTCGCCTGCTGAGTGTTCTCNCCTCGGCCCCGACTATTGCAAATTTGACTACTTGTTCCCAGCAAGCATCGTTGAGCATACGTTCTGTTCTGAGCTCCAATAAAGATTGATCGCNCAATTGATATCCCGACAGCATTTTTGTTGCCCAATAAAGACGTTGATGTAATGGCTTTATGTTTGATGGAGAATGGGCTGTAGATACGAGTTGTTNNGAAAAATTTNAAGCATAAGGTGGCAAATCTAGGGTTATAAAATGGGTGTAATCTTCCAAAACAAATTTAAAAATTTGGTGTAGTGAATGAGCTTTTTCTGCCCAACTACCAGCCGAAACNCGAAGTTTNCGTTCGCGTTCAGGTTTATCTCTGCTGGTGAAAATCTTTGGTCTTCTATGGTTTTCGTCCATTTTGTAACTACGTNCCNAGCTTTGCATNAAACACNTTTGTAATTCATTTTGAATAGTCANTGCACTCTAGCTTGAGGAGATATTATTNTTTTTAGCTAGAAACTGATTTTTGGCATATTTGAAATAATTTTTTTTCATACTTTTTTGCGAGAAGGGTATTTGACATTTATTGCGAACCTTTGCTCCATTACCTCAGCAATGCTCCTCAAGTGCAACGGAAGGTTTATAAATTGAAAAATATGCTTGATAAAAAAAATAAAACACACATATCGTCAAGGNCTTTCTAATCGCCTGGCGCTGAGGCACCAAGGTAANCTTTGGGGGCTACGACTAAAATGGGAGCGTNAATATGCCGATAGAAGATCTTCTGACGGAAACTAGCCACAATCTATTTACAATTGAGCCAAACAAGGTTGTCGGCGACGCNATAGAACTNCTGGCTGGCAACGATATAGGTGCCTTGCCGGTTTGCGATGCAAAAAAACAAGTTNTAGGTATTATCTCGGAGCGAGACATTGTGCGTATATGTAGTGGGTCCGATGACAATTGGAAAAAGTTGAAAATTTCCGACNTCATGAAGGTTAAGGTGATTTCCGCCACACCGGGGGATAAAATTAGAGATANAGTCAGAGTAATGAAAGAAAAACGTATACGTCATGTGCCGGTTATTGAAAATGGGGAGCTGGTCGCCATGTTTAGTGTACGTGATTTATTTTCGTATCTCTTAAAAGTCACACAAGAAGAACGTGATACTATGACGATGGCATACGAAACCATACGATGATTTTTAGAATTTGACTGAGTAATTATGTCCAGCATTATTCCATTCCTTATCCTTATAGCAATATTAGCCACTGTGGGTGTGCTTGTGGCTGGTTTATTCGCAATGGCTCGTGGTGGTAAATTCAACTCTAAATATTCGAACAAATTAATGCGTGCTCGGATAGTTTTCCAATTCTTGGCGGTTGCCTTAATCGCTGTTTTGGCACTGCTGAGTGGGCAGACCTGATGGTAAAGCTGGACCGTATNTACACGGGCGGTGGTGACGCCGGGGTAACCTCCCTTGGCAACGGAGAGCGGGTGGCTAAGAGCAACATAAGAGTTCAAGCGTATGGCACCGTGGATGAGGTAAATGCAATAATTGGGTTGGTNCAGGCTCACTTGGGTGANCAGTCGTTAAAGACACTGCTTGCNCGTATACAAAACGATTTGTTTGACCTTGGGGCAGATCTTTGCACTCCTCAGGGCAAAGAGCGTAAGACTGGGGCATTACGAATATCAGATGAGCAATGGCAATGGTTGGAGAATGAAATAGACGTTGTAAATGACGGGCTCGAACCATTGACTAGCTTCGTGTTNCCAGGNGGATCTNTGGTGGCAGCNCATTTGCACCTNGCGCGCACTGTAGCGCGACGAGCCGANCGTCTTGTTTGCGAGTTGGGGGAACAAGAAAAAATTAGTGAAGCNGTATTAAGGTATCTNAATCGGTTGTCCGACTTTTTATTNGTGCTTTCAAGACACTGCAATGACCGTGGGAATTCAGATCTGCTATGGGTTCCTGGTGCCAACCAGTCGAAAAAATGACAANAGAATGGTCATATGAAAGGGCCTNGTCCTNATATGTAGCAGAGTTGGGAAAAACATCGGAGTATTTTATTAACTAGGCAGCAGGATCGCTGGCGATAACATGTGCGTCAGCTGTTCTTCAAACTACTGCGACAGGCTGTCCGCTTGACAGAGCATTAGGTGTTTTTCATAACAATGGATATAAACAACTGATATTGGAACAATAAAGAGAAAGCAGACGATGAAAATTCTCGTCCCCGTTAAACGCGTAGTAGATTATAATGTTAAAATCCGTGTAAAACCAGATGAGTCTGGTGTTGAGACGGCAAACGTTAAAATGTCGATGAATCCGTTCGACGAGATCTCTGTCGAAGAAGCTGTTAGATTAAAAGAGTCGGGGACTGCAAATGAAGTTATCATTATGTCAGTTGGCCCGCAACAGTCTCAGGAAACTATTCGGACTGCCCTGGCCATGGGAGCTGATAGGGGTGTGTTGGTTCAGACTGATGAAGCGGTTGAGCCACTGGCTATAGCAAAGTTGCTCAAAACAGTCGTTGAAAAGGAAAAGCCTAATGTTGTGATAGCAGGAAAACAAGCTATTGACGATGATAGTAATCAGGTAGGGCAATTACTTGCTGCTATGCTCGGATGGAGCCAAGCAACAAATGCATCAAAGATTCAGCTTGGTGAAACTGAAACTGAGGTTGTACGTGAAATAGACGGTGGGCTCGAAACCGTGAAAGTTAAAATGCCTGCGGTTATCACTGTAGATCTTCGGTTGAATGAGCCTCGATACGCTTCTTTGCCGAACATTATGAAGGCCAAGAAGAAACCTATTGATGTTATGACTCCGGATGACCTTGAGGTTGATATTACGCCGCGTCTGAAAACACTCAAAGTAACGGAGCCTCCTAGTAGAGACGGCGGTGAAATTTTAGAGAATATTGACGCATTGATTGAAAAACTCAAAAATGAAGCGAAAGTGATATAGATATGGCAAGCTTAGTTTTGGTCGAGCATGACAACACTGAAATTAAAGGAGCAACCCTTAGTGCTGTAACCGCAGCCCAAAAGGTAGGGGATGATGTGCACCTCTTACTGGCGGGCTCTGGCTCCGATATGGCAGCTGAAGCTGCGGCCCAAATTAGTGGTGTTACGAAGGTTTTGCATGTAGACAGTCCAGAATACTCGGCTTCCCTTGCTGAAAACATTGCCCCACTGATAGAAAAGGTTGCCGCTGATTACACGCACATATGGGCACCAGCAAACACTTTTGGGAAAAATGTCATGCCGCGAGTATCGGCAGTTTTGGATGTACAACAAATTTCAGACATAAGCGCTGTCATCGACGATAAAACTTTTGAGCGGCCGATTTATGCTGGCAACGCAATAGCGACTGTTGAATCAGTGGATACGAAAAAAATAATCACTGTGCGGGCGACCGCATTTGATGCTGCTGCAGCTGAGGGCGGTTCGGCAGAGGTCGTAAAAATCGATGCATCCGGCGAATCTGGACTTTCGTCTTATTTGGGGTCTGAATTGTCAAAATCTGAGCGGCCCGAGTTGACCGCTGCCGATATTATTATATCAGGGGGTCGTGGTATGCAGTCTGGCGATAACTTTGCAATGCTAGAGAAGGTAGCTGACAAGTTGGAAGCTGCAGTTGGCGCATCCCGAGCGGCTGTCGACGCCGGATTCGTACCAAATGACTATCAGGTAGGCCAGACCGGTAAAATAGTGGCACCGGAGTTATATATAGCTGTTGGTATATCTGGCGCTATTCAACATTTAGCAGGCATGAAGGACAGTAAGGTTATTGTTGCGATAAACAAAGACGAAGAAGCGCCAATTTTTCAGGTGGCGGATTACGGTGTTGTAGGTGACCTCTTTGAACTGGTTCCGGAATTGGAGCAAAAATTAAATTGACCCCTTTTTTGCATAGATAGAGCTAGAATAACGTTTATTTGTCGAAATTACTTTTTTTGATAGTGTTTAATTAAAGCTAGGGCTTCGGCACTGTCCCATTCTGCTGCACCGACAATACGCCCGACAACATTGCTACGCCTATCCACTAATATGGAGGTAGGTAGGACGTTGACACCCATAGCTCTTGCTAGCACCATCTTGGTATCGACGTAAATAGGCAAAGTAGTTTGATTAATTTTTTTGAGAAAATTCAGAGGGGCATCTGCACCTTTGGCATCTGTGCTGATCGGTAAAACTTTAAAATTCTGGCCATTTTTTTTGGCGTGGAGGCGCGCAATGGAGGGTATTTCACGTATACAAGGTGCGCACCAAGTTGCCCAAAAATTTATCAGAAGCACTTTTCCTTCAAAGTCAGCTAACACCTTTTTATTGCCGTTTGCATCATGAAATGGTATCCGCGGCGCTGGCGTGACCCGATTGCTGATTTGAAAATTTTTCATCTGGCCTGTTATCGGAGGCGTATTGGATGATCCGACTATAAACCATGTGATAAGGGCTATAAAAATGACGGAGCCAAGAAACACCGGCTTAAGATATTTTTTGAGGATATATAACATTTAGGTGCCCCTTATGAAAAAGAGTAAAATGTGGGGTGGACGGTTCACCGCAGGCCCCGCCGATATTATGGAACGGATAAACGCTTCCATCGCGTTCGACCAGCGTCTTTTTGAGCAAGATATTGCGTGTTCAAAAGCGCACGTGAAAATGTTGTTGGACCAAGGTATCATTAGTAGCGATGATGGTTCTAAAATTTTAAACGGTCTAGATCAAATATTGATTGAAATTGAAACAGGTAAATTACAATTTCAACTAGAATTCGAGGATATACATCTAAATATCGAATCCCGGTTAAAAGAATTAATAGGTGATGCAGCTGGGAGGCTCCACACTGCACGTAGCCGAAATGACCAAGTAGCAACTGACTTTCGATTATGGGTTAGAGACACTATTGACCAGCTTGACCTACAGTTACGTGACTTGCAGGCTGCATTGATTGAGCTAGGCGAAAGTCACTTTGATACGCTTCTTCCGGGCCTGACACATCTTCAGCCTGCCCAACCAATTACATTTGGGCACCACATGTTAGCCTATGTAGAGATGTTAGGCAGGGATCGTTCTAGATTATCCGATTGCCGCAAAAGGCTTAATGAATGTCCACTCGGCAGTGCAGCTCTTGCTGGTACCTCATTCCCAGTAGACCGGAACGCGACCGCTTTGTTGCTTGGTTTTGACCGACCTATGCCTAATTCACTTGATGCAGTATCGGCCCGCGACTTCGCTGCCGAGTTCCTTAGTGTCGCTGCAATCACAGCTGTAAATCTCTCACGCTTTGCCGAGGAGATCGTGCTATGGGCATCGCCGCAATTCGGATTTGTGGAGCTAAGCGACTCGTTTAGCACAGGGTCATCAATTATGCCTCAAAAACGTAATCCTGATGCTGCTGAGTTGGCGCGTGGTAAAACCGGTCGCATTTTAGGGTCATTACAAGCTCTTTTGGTAGTCATAAAAGGTTTACCACTCGCTTATGCTAAGGATTTGCAGGAAGACAAAGAGCCGGTTTTCGACGCGGCAGACTCTTTAACATTGGTAATTGCGGCCTTGACTGGAATGTTAGAAGACATGAAAATTAACAAGGAAGCAATGGTGGCGGCATTAGCAAAGGGTTACCCAACGGCTACAGACCTAGCTGACTGGCTAGTAAGGGAATTAGATCTACCATTTCGTGATGCTCACCATGTGACAGGCGTCCTGGTGAGAAATGCAGAGTCAAAAGGCTGTGAATTAGCTGAGTTATCGCTATCCGAGATGCAAAAAGTAGAAAAGCGTATCAACGATACTGTATTCTCTGTGTTGAGTGTTGAGGCTTCTGCAGCAAGTCGCACTAGTTTTGGTGGTACAGCGCCGCAACTTGTGCGCGAAGCGCTAGCAGCAGCAAAGGAGCGTTATCTGTGAGGTCAGTAAAAAACATCGTGGCGGCTTTTGTCTTATTGTCTACGACCGTGGTTATAGCTTCCTGTGGGGTTAAAAATGACCCCAAGGCGCTCGGCAAATCTGAATACCCACGCAGCTACCCTACAACCAGATGAGCCAATTCGCATATACTAATGGCATTTTACATGCAGAGGGTAACAGTCTGGAAGCGCTTGCCCATTCCATAAGAACTCCCTTTTATTGTTATTCGACTGCTGCTCTGAAACATAATTTTCAGACGTTTGAAAATGCGTTCAGTCAGCAAAACAGTCTCGTTTGTTTTGCGGTAAAAGCCAATCCAAATCTCGCGGTCATAAACACGCTATCTTCTCTCGGGGCCGGAGCTGACGTCGTTTCAGAGGGAGAATTACGCCGTGCACTTGTGGGCGGTGTGCCAGCAGAAAAAATTGTATTTTCGGGAGTTGGGAAAACTCGAGAGGAGCTAAGATATGCACTTGATAAAAGAATTCTGCAGATCAACGTTGAATCGCTACCCGAACTTAAATTATTATCTGAGATCGCATGTCAACATGGTGTCGAGGCGGAGATTGCCGTACGAGTTAATCCTGACGTAGATGCAGTTACCCACGAGAAAATTACAACAGGTCGGCAGGAAAATAAGTTTGGAATTGATATCTCAGCAGCGGAAAGTATTTACGAATATGCTTCAAGTTTACCTGGCATTCGCCCTACAGCGGTTGCGATGCATATTGGATCGCAGCTTGTAGACCTTGACCCATTTCGAACTGCTTTCAAAAGATTAAGAGAATTGGTAACGGCCCTTGACAGTGCCGGCCACCAAATACGTCGTATTGATTTAGGCGGAGGGCTAGGAATAGCGTACAATAGGGAATCTAGTGACGTTCCCGGACCTGACTTATACGCGCAAGTAGTGAACGAAGTTTTAGGGGACATTGATTGTACGCTTGTGTTTGAACCGGGGCGTGCTCTTGCCGGCAACGCGGGCGTACTGGTTACGAAAGTTATATACGTAAAAAAAGGCGAGGGACGCAATTTTATTATTGTTGATGCGGCGATGAACGACTTAATTCGTCCAGCTCTTTATGACGCGCAACATGACATTCAGCCGGTACGCTTGCCTCTGGAAGACTCTTGTACGAACCTCTTCGATATTGTGGGACCCGTGTGTGAAACTGGTGACACGTTCGCTCGTCAAATTGCAATGCCAGATATTATTGAGGGTGATTACTTGGCAATTAATGAAGCTGGTGCATATGGCGCTTCCATGTCGTCTTCTTACAACAGTCGATGTTTGGTGCCAGAAATTCTTGTTCGTGGAAGTGAGTTTTCCATCGTGAGAAAACGTCCCAGTTACGAAGAGATGTTCTCGCTCGAGCAGTTCGCGGATTGGCAGGACTAGTACTGAATTATGGGCTCACGATGAGCCTCAGACTTGAGGTTAGGCGCATCACAGTAGATATTAAAAAGAATTTTCACAGAATTGCGGTGTGAAAGGCTACTACGGGGCACCAATAATAATTCTCATTGAGTTTAATTTTTGGCCGTATCTACCAAAATTTTTTTTAGTAAATTCTTAAAACTGGATGAATTAAACATTTCATTTTTTAGTGAAAGTAATCTCGATTCGTACCGACTCAGATGGTGGGTTTTTAATTTCCGTTCGATATTTAACTTTTTCACCCGGCAATATTTTTGGAAGAGGAGCTTTAAAATGGTGGGTGAATATAATGATGCCCTTAGAGTCGTAGAAGTCACCTTTTAAGGAAGGCACGTCCATGGTATCTGCGAGGATATTTTCGATTTCTCCGGAGATTGCCATTACACTATCGTCGCCCTCTTGTTTGTATTTTGAGTCTGTGTTTGAGAGTTTGAGTCCATATCCCAACGGTTTCACTGGAATATTGATAAGCTGAAAAATCTTTTCAATTGGAGGGTAAATTCTCGCAAGATCCGTTCGGAAGGTTATTCCTAATAAAATAATAACAATTAGCGATATTAACGCTGTCCCCTTGATAATCCGGAAAATAGGCTTTTTTGCCTTTGCACTTTGCCCTCCCACACTTTTTTCCAAATTATTCGCCAATCCATCTTGTGAGCCGGCATAAGCAGAAAATGGCTCATCACTATTGGAAGCTGTTGTTTGATCAACCGAAATGCTCTCGTTTGTATCATTTGGGCCATCAGCTAGGTCCGCGAACGGATCGGCGTTATCGACCTCTTCCTCCTGTCGTGCGCCCGGTGGAGTATCTTTGTCTTGTTGAGTGCTCGGTTTATCCAGTACTATATCTGGAATGGCATGCCAGCGGTGCCCGCATTTGCTGCACTTTACCTTGCGTCCTTCTGTACCAAGCACAGAATCATCCAGGTTAAAATTGGCATTGCATTGAGGGCAAGAGAGAATCATTGTATGTAGATACTCGATAAAGTTTCAGCACAAAATATGGTATTGTCGAGTTTAAGTGGTCAAACCGTTTGTTGCAACCGTCGTGGTACTTTACGGTTTTTGATTTTGCAGACATTTTATGGATGGTAGGACAGAAAAAAATTTTAATTTGCAGAAGGATTAGGTCGGTGGTTGGTATCGTCAAAGTTCGCCTGCGCTAAAAAGCAGAGGAAGCATGTGATCCGATTTGAAAATGTTGGCATGCGATATGGCGCTGGCCCCGAGGTGCTCAGCGACATATCCTTCAGCCTTGAACCTGGAGCCTTTAGATTTGTCACTGGGCCAAGCG
Organism: Rhodospirillaceae bacterium; assembly: GCA_002718015.1. Taxonomy (GTDB): domain Bacteria; phylum Pseudomonadota; class Alphaproteobacteria; order UBA8366; family UBA8366; genus UBA8366. The sequence goes on along the minus strand of PBCW01000029.1, from coordinate 14,160 downwards.
GCGCTGGAAAATCATCCATGCTTAAGCTGATGTACCTTGCTGAAAGGCCAAGTCGTGGTTTGATTAGGCTATTCGACCGTGACGTGTCAGCTTTACGACGAAATGAAATGCCAGCACTGCGGCGTCAAATTGGGGTTGTTTTTCAGGAATTCAGGCTTCTAGATCACCTATCCGCCTTCGACAATGTGGCGCTGCCTCTCCGGGTTGCAGGCATGCCAGAGGATGTCATCGCCAAGCATGTTACAGAGCTCTTAAGCTGGGTTGGTCTCGCCGGTCAGCTCGATGCTAGGCCAGTGACATTATCTGGAGGGCAGCAACAACGAGTTGCAATCGCACGCGCAGTCATAGCACGGCCACAGCTATTACTCGCTGATGAGCCGACAGGTAATGTTGATGATGCTATAGCCGTTCGCTTATTATATTTATTTGAAGAATTGAACAAAGTTGGCACTACTATCGTGATTGCCACTCACAACGAAGGGCTTGTGTCACACTTTGACTATCCAATCCTTCATTTGGAGGATGGTATTTTAACAACCCCTAGTCGCAGTGTAGGAAGCTGATATGTTCAGTGGACGCTTAGATCTGCCCTTAAGCAGCGACCCCGCAACACGTCTTCTGCCATGGATTATTAGTGTAATGGTTTTCCTAGCCATGCTAATGCTGGCTGGGGCACTTGTTCTTACTGGTGCCACCTCATCATGGGAGAAAGGCTTGAGCGGGCGGTATACGGTCCAAATTCCACCAATCGAAGGCGAAAGCACGGTCGAAGTTGACCAACGGATCGACCGTGCGATCACGATACTTGAACGGACCCCGGGCGTTTCTGCCGCAAAGCAAGTACCCCCTGCCGAGGTTGCTACATCCCTAGAGCCTTGGCTAGGCGCAGGGACTTCAGTTGTCGATTTGCCGCTACCANACTTAATAGATGTTAGTCTCGCAGATAAGCCGCCAGTGAATCTTGGGCAATTGCGCGAGCAATTGGGGCTAGCTGTAAAAGACTCNGTAGTTGACGATCACGGCGCTTGGCGTCGACAGATAAAAGAGCTTATTTACTCGTTGCAAGCCCTAGCTGCAGGAATAATTTTACTGATTGCTGGTTGCGCAGTATCGGCGGTGGTGTTCGCCACTCGCAGTGGGATTGCCGTTCACCATGACGTCTTAATTGTGTTACATTTGATTGGAGCAACAGACAATTACATCGCCCGACAATTCCAGCGGCATTCGTTAAAGCTCGCTTTCAAAGGCGGGATAGTTGGTGCTTTGTTGGTGGGTGCGACTTTGGCCATTTTTTTCAAGGGTGTTGCCGAGTTAGACCCGATGCTAATGCCTGATTTGCGATTTACTTTGTGGAACTGGCTAATTTTGTTGATAGTTCCGGTTGTTGTGTGTCTGATCGCTATGCGTACGGCACGAGCTACTGTGCTACGTGAGCTTCGGCGGATTCAGTAATGCGTCGAAGGCGAGTAAGTTTTTGGTTTAAGTTCAGATGGGCATTTCGTGGTCTTTTATTCATAGTTGTGATTTGGCTTTGCGGCTTCCTGATTTTTGCGCAATCGCTTCCGGATACCGTAACTATGCCAGAGAGCCGAACAGATGCTATTGTGGTATTAACTGGGGGGAGCTTGCGGCTGGAGACGGGTCTCGATCTTTTGAGTGATAATAAAGCGAGTAAATTATTTGTTTCAGGGGTGCATCGCGGTGTTGACGTGCAGCAATTACTCCAAATAGTGCGAAGGTTTCCGGACGCAGCGACTTGTTGTATAGCGCTAGGGTACGATGCTGATAATACGGAGGGTAACGCAACAGAAACTGCAGCTTGGTTAAAAAAAGAAAAATACCACTCTATACGTCTTGTAACATCGAGCTATCATATGCTGAGGAGCTTGGCCGAATTCCGCGCATTGATGCCAGCAATTAGGATAATTGAACACCCTGTGTTTCCAAAATCTTTTAAGGCCAAGAATTGGTGGTTTTGGCCTGGCAGTACAGGATTGATCGTTGAAGAATATAACAAATACTTGATTGCGTATATTCGGAGGAAATTGCTTCTTGCTTTGTTTTGGCGCAGCTGATCGGAGTTTAATATGTTACGTGCTACGATCTTCTATTTTCTTTTTTATGGGTGGACTGTTGTTCTAAGTCCGTTCTACGTGCCATTGATGCTTTTGCCTCGTCGTCATTTCCGTACCGCAACTCGTTTTTGGGTGCGCGGGGCGGTGCTAGCAATGCGACTAGGTCTTGGCATTTCCTATGAGATCCGTGGCCGTGCAAACTTACCCCCGGAACCCTTCCTAATTGCATCTAAGCATCAATCTATGTGGGAGACGCAGATCTTAAATTTGGTATTTTATGATTGTATATTTATCCTTAAAAGGTCCCTATTGTCGGTTCCGTTTGTTGGATGGTTTGTCCGACGTGCCGGAATGATTGATGTCGATCGGAGCGCCGGGGCCGCTGCGATGCGATACATGCTGCGCACCGCAAGAGAGCGGGTTTCTGAGGGGCATAGCATTGTCATTTTTCCCGAGGGAACGCGCACCAAGGTTGGGGAAGCTCCCCCTTATCAGCCGGGCATAATAGCCCTTTATCATGAACTTAAACTACCAGTTGTTCCGATAGCACTTAACTCTGGGTTTTTCTGGCCGCGGCGAGAGTTCGTGAAGAAAAGTGGCTGCATCGTAATGGAGCTCCTACCGCCCATAAGTCCTGGCTTAAGCCGTCAGGAATTTATGGATGAACTGAAGAATCGCATACAATCGGCAACTGACAGGCTTGAAGTTGAAGCAAAAGCAAAAGAGTAATGGGTATGAAATAAATCTCGCCGCAATTTGGCTGACGTGGAAAGTTTATTTGAGTTGGTTCAGGAGGTTTATGACACTTTAATGTCTTAGATTGGCACCGTGATGTATTCGAGCATCAAGATCTGACATATAATATCATTGAGCAGAATCTCCAAAATACTGTTAAGGGTCGTTCTTATCTATGAACTTGATTAAGTTATCTTAAAACACGGCTTTCAGGCTTATTCTGATGAATTTGATTATGAAAACTAGTTTTTACATATGGAGGGGACAATCCGGTTAATGTTTAAAATTACCAGCCGCACTTTTCTAGGCCCATTTCTACTTTTATCAATGATTGCGGCTGGCTATTCTGCGTATTGGTATTATGCGGCAGGCAAGGCAAAGGAGAAATTCTCGAATGTTGTGAAAGTCTGTCTCACTCAGGGACACTTTTTCACATTTTCCGATGTAATCTTAGACGGTTTCCCTCACCTGGTTCGGCTTAAGATAAAGAACCCGTCTTTGCGCACCGCACTCAAACAGGTCCGATGGGAAGGATCTGAAGCAATCATTGAAATGCAGCCATGGGATTTTTGGAAGTATAGGATCACATTGCCAGGGACACATCGTTTTGATATCTCACGATCAGGGTTTGGGGTGCCACTGACATATGAACCAAAAGAAACTTCAGTACTGGTTCGCTTTTTTACTAACGGGAAACTGGCGGGGNGTAGCGTTGATGTCNAAACTTCTCGCTTGTTTAAAGGTGCAAAAGACCTTTTAGCGTCAGCAGGTAGAATGCAACTTAATTTGGCACAACCGGAAACGCGAGAGATGGGCGTGGGCAAGTCTTGGGTTTCAATCTCTTCACAAGTTGAAAACCTGGAAGTTCCCGAGGGCCAGAAGGTACCAATTGGAGGAAAGACTCAGCAACTANAATTTGTGGCAGATTTTAGAAATGCATCGTTAAGTGCATTNACTCACGAAGCTTTACAGAAATGGCAAACAGCTGGCGGTTTAGTAGATATCAGTTGGTTTGACATTGTGTCGGCTCCACTGGTTTTGCGGGGTCGCGGGTCAGTTGGGCTTGATCCACAGCTTCGGCCCGTGGTTTCTATAACATCGGATATACGGGGATTCTCGGAAACACTGAGTACCCTCGAGCAATCAAAAATTGTGGCGCCAGATGCTGCAGCAGCAATGCGTGTTGCGCTTACGGTTTTGGCCAAGACGTCACCAAAAGATGGCGAAAAGGTTCTGTCGGTACCCTTTACCACTCGCAATGGAGAGCTTTGGATCGGTCCATTCAAACTACTAAAACTTAAGCCGATCAACCTTCCGTCTCGTTCGGATTGAACGATCCAGCCTGACCCATTTCTATTATATCACGGCGGATTTTCCGCCTACGCCGGAAAGTGCTCTCAAGCGTTTCTTCCTCTTCCCATCGTATTGCACGTTGCATTGCTGTGAGGTCCTCAATGAAGCGTCCAAGCAATTCAAGGACCGCATCTTTATTATTAAGAAAAATATCGCGCCACATTATGGGATCTGAGGCCGCTATTCTGGTGAAATCGCGGAAACCGCCTGCTGAGAATTTTATAACCTCTTCTGTTTTCTCTTCGGGACCATTAGATGATTTTTTGTTGCGTAGTTGTCCTTCGAGATCGCTTGCTGTTCCGACTATAGTATATGCAATTAAGTGGGGCAGATGTGAAGTGATAGCAAGGACTCGGTCGTGGTGCGGTGCATCCATAATTTCAACTATGCTGCCAGCCGTTTCCCATAATGCTCTAATTAGGGCGACTGACTTGGGGTCAGTCGCCTCGGGTGGTGTTAATATACAATATCGATTTGCAAATAGTTCAGGGAAACCTGATGTAGGTCCAGAATGTTCGGTTCCAGCAACGGGATGTCCTGGCACGAAATGAACCCCTTTTGGTAGGCACGGTGCTACATCGCGAATAACAGCTACCTTTACTGAACCAACATCGGTTATGATCGCTCCTGGCTTCAATGATTGGCATATAGCCTCTGCTATCTTTTTATTAGCCCCAACGGGGGTAGCCAGTACAATTAAATCAGCATCTTCGACCGCATCAATAGGTGAGGAATGTGCGCTATCGATAAAACCAATCTCAAGTGCTGTATCTAAGGTGGCTTGTGACCGGGCATTACCAGCAATGTTACCAGCCAAACCCTTTTGTTTCATTAAAAGGCACAATGACGATCCAATCAGCCCAAGACCGAGAACGGCCACTTTGTTAAAAAATGGTTTGTCAGCACTATCCATTCTTCTTACCAACTAAATCCTTCAAGGTGTTGACTAGGGCTTTATTTTCGTCCCCCAAGCCTACTGAAATACGAAGGCAGTCAGGGAGGTGATAACTGGTCATATGGCGCGTTATTATACCACTGTTAAGTAGACCTTGATAAACAGTTTCAGCAACGCTTTTATTGCCNAAACTCGCTAGTACAAAGTTGGCTGCTGATGGTACGATATCGAGGCCTAGCTCAGTTAGGCTATTACTTAACCAAGGTAGCCACTCCTCATTGTGAGNAAGCGACCTNTCTGTGTGGGCNTGATCCTCCATTGCAGCTATCCCTGCCGCCTGAGCCGGTCCGTTTACATTAAATGGGCTTCTAATTCGATTAAGTANATCGGCCACAGCAGGCGGACAATAGGCCCAGCCCAATCTCAATGCAGCAAGTCCAAATATTTTAGANCAAGTNCGTGTTATGACAATATTTTCATTCTGTTCCACAAGCTCAATACCGGCGGTGTAATCGGTGCGAGTAACATANTCAGCATAGGCACCGTCAAGGACAAGGAGTATGTCCTCGCGGAGTCTCTCTCTCAACTTGACCAATGAATTTTTAGTAATATANGTNCCTGTTGGATTGTTGGGNTTTGCAAGAAANACAAGGCGAGTTCGGTCGGTCACTTTTGATAAAATCTCATCTATATCTGCGGTTAAGTTGGTTTCGTCCGCAGCCACAGGGTTCACGCCTGCCCCGATTGCGAAGATTGGNTAAATTGAAAAGCCGTGNTTGCTGAATATTAACTCTTCTCCAGGCCCCGCGTAGGCCCGTATCAACATTTGTATAATNTCATCAGAGCCTGCCCCACAGACGATCCGGGCTGGATCACAGCAAAACCGATTTCCTATAGATTCGCGTAGGTCTNCTGCGTGGCCGTCGCAGTAACGGTGCATATTCTCAGCNGCATTTCTGTAGGCATNAATCGCATTCGGGCTTGCNCCAAGCGGTGTTTCATTCGACGCAAGTAGAATGACTTTTTNANAGCCATCAACGCTNTGACGTCCTCCAACGTAGGGCGCNACGTCAAGAATACCGGCCCTGGGNTTAGGAAGCTTCATTTTTCATTACCAAATGCAGGGAGAGGCTCGGCATAAGATCCAACTATTNCGGTNCTTAGTATTTCANTAATTTTGTTCAAATTTTCCATCCGGGNATCATTTTCAGTGATAAAGCTGCTGATCTCAACCAAGTGATACCAATCCCCTTGCTGAGAGGAAGTTAGCAGTGACGAATTCAGGCCAACACGCATTGTAAGGTCACAAACTGCAGACCTACTGAGTGGTTCTTCCGTTGCGATTACGAGTAAGGTGCGGTCATCTTCAGTTGTATCTGGTAGAATGCGTCCTACCGCAAAGGCACTAGCANCCTCATTGGGGTTATTGCGAACGTTNGTTCCCTTGAAAAAGGGAAGTTTATAGACGATTNGTAATCCGNCTGGCACCATTAGGCTTATCCACCATGGTTCTGTTGAATCATTACCNGGTATCGGGACTACACCAATAGTAGCCTGTCCGGAGGTNANGNTGNTTAACACCACCTTGATNTGAGCGAAGTGTTGCATAGGTGNCATAACNCCAAACTGATCACGAGCTAAGTCCCAATAAGTTTGATTTTTATCCGTCACATAGACTGCCACCNTGTAAGTNGGCATTTCCATGNGTGTGATNCCTGCAATTATTTCGCGCCAAATTCGTGCGACTGCGACTTTTGGAAAATTACCGCGGTGNCGATTCATAAGGCGACGTANAATATAAGCTTCCCGCCCAGGTCGCACAGTTGCTATGGATNCTAAGCTCTTCACTNNTTTGATACGTGTCACCAAATNAGCTCGATCCATAAGCAGGTCATGNACTTTACAGTCAATATCATCNATTTCAGCCCTAAGCTCGTTCAGGGTNTCTCGNTTTTCTATTNTATTNGGCATTTTTTTCATCCTCAAGCGGCGCTACTAGTAGTCCCTCCGCGCAGATAAATCAAAGAAAACATTGACACTCACTGTGGCAGGCNCAATATCCCGGGCTATTAATAGATNTTTATAGAAATAAGCTATTTCATATAAGGATAAAAGAATGCCAAAAGGCGACCAAAAGTCGCGACATCTGGTCACAAATGCCAGCGGGTTTAACATCACGCTTGGTGATACACAACCTATGAACTTGGANAATGGGACTCAATTCGGCCCATTCGATATTGCGTATCAAACTTATGGTGTTTTGAACGCTGAAAAGTCGAACGTAATTCTTATCTGTCACGCATTNACNGGGGATCAGTACGTTGCGAGTGAACATCCCGTGACTGGGAAGCCAGGTTGGTGGGATGACATGGTGGGNGCTGGCAAGCCAATCGACACCGAACGATTTTTNGTAATTTGCATAAANGCATTAGGTGGCTGCATGGGCAGTGCCGGCCCCAAAGAAATAGATCCAAAAACCAACCGACCTTACGGCCTTGAATTTCCGGTTATTACAATTGCCGACATGGTCCGAGCGCAAAAACTCGTNATCGAGCAATTGGGGATTGNCCAGCTTTTCTGTGTTGTGGGTGGTTCCATGGGCGCGATGCANGTGCTTGAATGGGCCTCCCGTTATAAGGATAATGTTTTTTCTGCTATGCCTATCGCAGGTGCNGCNAGGCACACGGCTCAGAATATTGCCTTNCATGAAGTAGGCCGGCAGGCAATTTTAGCGGATCCAGATTGGCATGGCGGTAATTATATNGAACACGGTTCAGTTCCNAGANGGGGGCTTGGTGTGGCTCGTATGACAGCGCACATCACCTATTTGTCTGAGGCGGCTCTTCATCGCAANTTTGGTCGTAATCTCCAGAATCGCGCTCAGCCGTCCTACGGTTTTGATGCTGATTTTCANGTTGAAAGCTATCTNCGGCATCAGGGAAGCACATTNGTNGAACGTTTCGATGCGAATTCTTATTTGTATATAACACGAGCGATGGATTATTTTGATTTAGCTGCTGAATACGGAGGGTCATTGGCGGCTGCTTTTGACGGCGTCAAAGCAAGGTTTTGTATCGTTTCTTTTAGCAGTGACTGGTTATTTCCTACANCAGAGAACAGAGCTATCGTGCATGCGTTAAATGCCGTTGCAGCTGACGTTAGTTTTGTCGAGATTGAAAGTGATCAAGGCCATGATGCTTTTCTACTCGACGAACCAGAATTTCGTCGCGTAGCAAGAGGATTCATTGACTCTTGCGCTGAACAGCGNGGCTTGGGGCGACCGGATCGCTAGATGAATATCGTGATGTCTAATAATATTCGTAGTGATCTCCGTTTAATTGCTGATACCATCCTGCCTGACAGCCGGGTACTTGANGTAGGGTGTGGTGACGGATCATTNCTTGGCTTTCTTAAGAGCGATAAACGAGTTGATGGTCGCGGGATTGAACTNAGTATGGCAGGCGTGAGGGAGTGCGTTAGCAANGGGTTGTCAGTGATCCAAGGNGATGCAGACACTGATCTANATGCATACCCGGATGANGCCTTTGATTTTGTTGTATTGAGCCAAACTCTTCAAGCAACACACCGTCCTCGTGAGGTATTGGAGAACCTTATTCGNATAGGAAATAAGGCAATCCTATCATTTCCTAACTTTGGACACTNTGGCGTTCGATGGAGNCTAGCTTTGGGCGGACGGATGCCGATAACTGGAAATCTGCCGGACAATTGGTACGACACACCTAACATTCACCTTTGTACAATTCATGATTTTTTGAANCTATGTGAGGATATAGAAGCAGAAATCGAAGAAGCTGTTGCCTTAGGTGCTGACGGCCTACCGCTAGGGTATTCTGCTTGCGNGTTACGGGCCAACTTATTGGCTCCTCAGGCAATGTTTGTGTTGANGAAGCGTTAANTAATTGTCTCAATATCTCTCCCAGCCACTACCCNTGTNTTTTGNTTCAAACTCATGAGGGTGCAGAATTTCTGCAATGATTTCNANTGATTGTGATATTCTAGGCCCGGATCTATTGAAGTATTGATTTCCATCAACNAGGTANANGTNACCCGTTTTGACACATGATAGTTCTTCCCAGCCAGGTGAATTGGCTAACGTAAACAATTCTGCACGACAGCGTTTCAGGTCAAATCCGCAAGGCATGACTAGTATTACNTCTGGATCCGNATTTTTTAGTTCTTCCCAATCCATCCATGGAGAATGAATGCCGATCTCACCAAACAGGTTAATTCCTCCNGCCATAGAGACCAGTTCTGGAACCCAATTGCCAGCAGCCATNAGGGGNGCTATCCACTCTATGCATGCTACTCTNGGCCGTGATNGGAGTGCAGCACATNTCTTATCTATNGTAGTCATNTTCACTCTGATTTTCGAGATTAGTTNGCGGCCCCTGTCATTCGCATCAACAACTTCGGCTATGTTTGTTATATCCTGCCAAATATCTGTAAGTTGATTTGATTTCAGCGAAACNATGTCAACACCATGGTGAANCCAATCGCCTANNACACCAGANAGNTCAGCTTCGCTTACNGCACATANATCGCACTGNGATTGCGTAAGTATGATGTCTGGTGCGGCGGNTTTAAGCAAAGGCACATCAATCTCGTAGATCGAAAAGGCGCNGGACAGAAGATCTTTTANACTCTGGTCGATATCGCTCGATGGNACGGTTGTATCAATATTAACTTTTGTACAGACTGGAAGACTGCAGACTGATGGTGGATAGTCGCACGCGTGACTGCGCACNACTAATTGGCTTAAGGCACCTAGTGCTGCGNTAATTTCTGTGGCATTAGGCGTAAGGCTGGCGATGCGTGCCATTTTATCATGTACTTATTAATTTCAATTAAACGCAGATTTCTCATTCATATTATCATCTGTGCCCAGATTTTTTCGCCTACGCCGGGTGCGATAAATTCCAAGACCCACTGCGAAGGTTCCCACTAGGATTGGCATAAAAGCAATGTTGGCGAATCGTATCCAAGTTTCCAGTCTATTTATATCTTCATTCAATTTCAGCCTGACATTACGAAGCTCCTGGCGGGTTACAATTAGCTCGTTAAGGGCCTGTTTGATTTCTATTTCTATTGTTTTTTTTCTACCTGCATTATCAGCCTCTGTTTTTTCATCCTGCTTGTCACGTAATTCCCCGAGTTTCTTTTCTGTCATTTTAAGCTTGCTGGCTAAATTTTGCTCGGCTTTACGATACTTAATCTCAGCCTCTCTTCGAATCTCGTTTACTTTTGAGAAAGGCCTGCGAGTGGTGCCGCGGGATCGCAAACTAATCAGGTCAGCGTTGCCNGTAAAGTGATCTACGGCATTTATAACAAAATCGGCATTATTTGAGGTGGGCACTAAGACGTTCTGNCCAAGAAACTGTCGTACNTGCACCCAAAAATGATTTTCTAAAAAATCGGCATCAGAAACGAGAAGAACATTGAACGGTTTTTCTGAGGTTTTTAAATGAGACGCGATTTGTTTNTCGCGATCTNGCTGTTTTTTTTCTTCTTCTTCTACCCTTTTTTCNGCGGCAGTTTTANNTNCTTCATTAGTATCTTTCGCCGTAGGTAGTGGTTTTGAAGCGACCCCTAATTTATCTTTTNTTACCTTATCCTCAANTATTTNCGGAGGGCCATCTGGGAAAATCGATGNAAATTCTCCTGATATGCGAGCTGCAAGTATGAATTTTTTTCCACTTGGCTTGAAATTAGCTGCCATACTTTCAANGTCCACACGGCCCTNNTGTGTTTTGACATCGACCTCCTGACTGTCTTTTGTTGTACGGACCAAAGGNTCTACTTCAATGCCAGGAGTTTTTGTAANNTCTATAATCCCNGCNCTTTGGAGATTCAATAATCGNAGTTCTGACGTTACTGGATCATTGCGCGACATCAGGCTAGCTGGCACCGCTAACCANGTTACAAAGGGGGCTGGGAGGATACGTGTCGCTGTACCCGCATTAACCATGCGTGCAATGGAACGATCAGCAGCTATAAATTTACCGGAAATAGTGATGCCCCAACGGTNGAGAAACTCTTGCACATTGACGACTGAATTAAGNGGTGGTTTTTGTCCTTGCGGCATNGAAGTGCCGGCTGCTGTCTCATTNAAAGGATCTAAAATGAAAATNGCTTTGCCNCCTCTGAGCAGAAATTGATCAAGTTCGTATTTTTCATCNGTTTCTAGTTTGAGTGGATGNACGACTATAAGAACATCCGGCTTTTCGAAAGGCAAATCGCGGAGGCTGAACATATGNTTNACTTCAAATCGTTTTCTTAACTCGGGCACTATTCGATATGCCTCAGTTGGNAGGCCTGCCATCATACGCCGCATNTCGCCGAACAGAGGGCGACCAGTATAGATCGTTATTATNTTCTTCTTTGAGCTTGAGACTGCATGGATCATTCGCGCTAAATCATATTCGAGGAACTTTTCGCGCTGCGATTGGAAGAAAGGAATAACCGAGCTTTCCTCTCCCGATTTAACTTGAAGCCCAAAATATGCCTGATCGCCGGATTGATCCAATGGTGCACCCTGCAGCCCAGCCTCAACGGCTTCGTCTTCGATTTCAGAAAACGCAATNGGGTCCNNCTCTTTGATCACGATTTTTCCGCCACCGGCNAGNTTCATTTCNTTAAGCATGTCGCGAACCCGNTTAGCATAGTTTCCGAATGCAGGTGCTGCGCTACTTANCTCCTTGGAGAAATAAAAATTCAAANTAACCTTGTTTTCTAGGTCACCCAACATGTTGCGTGTGCCCTCAGATAGCGTGTGCANACGTTCTTCAGTGAGGTCGAGACGTGTGCCAGAAATGGGTGCAGCTAAGAAATTGACCAAGGCAAANAGAACTAAAACGGAGCCTCCCGATAAGATCCATCCNTGCTGATGCTTGAAAATTTTCCGTAACATTTNAAACTCTTGTTAATTTGACCGGACACGATCGATTACGATCGCGTTTAGGGTTANAAATAGTCCAATAATACTTACAAAGAAAAGNACACTTCGAAGGTCTAACACTCCTTTGGAAATGCCGGCNAAGTGATTAAGAATGCTAATGTATCTGACAAACTCTAGAAATTCATCATTTGCCCAGCCACTNACGAAATCTATAACNATAGTTGAGCCCATAACTACAAAAAAGAAACACACGGTTACTGTGACAACGAAGGCAATTACTTGATTGCGTGTTGTNGCGGAGANGAAAGCTCCAACGGCAAGATATGAGCCTGCCATTAACCAACTTCCTAGGTAGCTGGCCAAAATTACGCCGTTGTCGGGATCTCCTAGATAATTGACTGTNATCCAAAAAGGAAAAGTGAGGGCTAGCGCGATACCTGCAAAACACCAAGCTGCAGCGAACTTCCCCACAACGGCCTCACGCAANCGTATGGGTAGTGTCATAGTAAGTTCAAGTGTGCCGGTTTTGCGCTCCTCTGCCCATAAGCGCATNGACAGAGCGGGTATTAGGAAAAGGTAAAACCATGGATGCAAGCCAAAAAATGATTGCAACCCAGCGTGCCCTTGTCCNACAAAATTTCCGACAAATATCGTTAATANTCCTGCTAAAATTAGAAATATNACAATAAAAATATAGGCNAGTGGGGTGGCGAAGTAGCCTGCCATCTCACGTTTAAAGATCGTTGTTGTGGTTCTCATAATTTTGGACTCAACTCTGTCGCGTAATGGTTCGAAAAACGTCATCAAGACGACCGCTCTCTGTGCGAATTTCATTTATCTTAAGCCGCGCAGAACGAAGTGCTTGAGCAACCTCCTNNTTNATNGGTCCTTTGTTTTTTGGGTAGGCCATCAACCAATTCTCACCGATTGGTTGTACTCTTCGGACTGAGTCGAGCTTCTCCAATACNTCTTGCGCCTTTTCGGTGTTGGGTACAGCGATTGAAACAGCGTTGTAATGTCGCGATTTCTTAAGNAGTTCTCGTGGCGTTGCGTCGGTGAGCAACTTGCCTTTAGCAATAATCATGGCCCTTGTGCAGACTGCTTCTACCTCCTCAAGGATATGTGTTGAAANTATGATTGCTTTCTTGNGNGCCATTTTTTGTATCAANTTTCGAACTTGGTGCTTTTGATTAGGATCAAGNCCGTCAGTTGGTTCATCTAGGATNAGAATTTCGGGATCNTGCAGCATNGCTTGCGCTAATCCTACACGACGTTTGAAGCCTTTTGAGAGAGTTTCTATGGGATGCATAAGCACATCATTAAGTTGTGTAAGTTCAGCTGCCTTTNGAACTTTTTTTTCAGCATCATCACCCTTAAATCCGCGCACTGCACTGATAAAATTTAAAAACCCNCCAACCGACATATCTGCCCACATCGGGGCTCCCTCCGGCAGGTATCCTATTGCACGCTTCACCTCTATTGGCTTGTTGCGGACGTCATAGCCATTTATTANCGCNGTTCCGCTGGTTGGNGAGAGGAACCCTGAAATCATNTTCATGGTTGTTGATTTGCCTGCGCCGTTGGGACCNAGAAACCCNAGAACTTCGCCNTTTGACAAGCNGAAAGANATATTATCGACGGCGAGNGTATCGCCAAATNTTTTGCTAAGGCCTTTGACCTCNATCATTNAGTNGATACCTCCAAAAAAGAANTCACCTTGTCNANATTGGACCTCAGGAACTCATGGACAACATCTGTTGNCATANCTCATTAGAGANGAAAGCCTNTANCATAATAACATTTGGGTAACGAGTTAGGCAATTCCAAGGCNNNNCGCAACNGCCTNANAATNANAAATTAAGGCCTAANTNAAAGAATANNANTNTNGGGANCTGTAATTGAAGAATTTCGGGCNCTACAATCTGCTACCCNANNAGNTGNCATCACACCTGAAANTNNCANNATANNTNNTAGCANTANNNTATCACAGGCTGNGAGGAATNTCGATAACATGCNGCATCTTGATTGAAATAACGAGTCNGAGAANATTGGAATTNCTGCNTNNTNATAGGCGTNGGGTTTTGTGAACTCTCTTTCAACTACAAAAGNCGTCTNTGCATANAGGACTANANGTANTNNGTTCAAAGCTTTTGCGTTGCAGCAATTATCTTGCGAGTGCGAAATTT
>PBCW01000028.1 GCA_002718015.1 Rhodospirillaceae bacterium | reverse complement strand
TTGCTATGGATGAGGGTTTGCGTTTTGCAATTCGCGAAGGCGGCAAAACTGTTGGCGCTGGTGTTGTAACCAGTATTACTGAATAGCTGCTGTAAAACGCAGTGAGGGCGAATTTATGGACAGTCAAAATATCCGTATCCGATTGAAAGCTTTTGACCATCGAGTTCTCGATCAGTCGACGCAAGAGATTGTGAATACCGCCAAACGAACCGGGGCGGGTGTGCGAGGTCCTATACCGTTGCCTACGCGTATAGAAAAATTAACAGTGTTGCGTTCGCCTCACATTGACAAGAAAAGCAGGGAGCAGTTCGAGGTGCGGACCCATAAACGGCTTCTTGATATCGTCGACCCGACACCGCAAACAGTTGATGCCTTGATGAAACTCGATTTAGCATCAGGTGTTGATGTGCAGATCAAGCTCTAATTCAAGTTTGATCGCGAGGGAGAAAAAGATGCGTACTGGATTATTGGCAAAGAAAATGGGTATGTCTAGGGTATTCATGGACAATGGCACCCATGTGCCCGTTACTGTTNTGAGGGTAGATGATTGTCGTGTTGTCGCNGTTCGGAGGGCTGAAGNNGAAGGCTACGATGCAGTTCAATTGGGGAGNGGTGCGGCNAAATCAAAGAACACAACGAACGCATTGCGGGGACATTTTGCCAAGGCAAAGGTAGAGCCCAAACAAAAATTGACNGAGTTTCGTGTNAGTGGCGATGCAATGCTCGACGTGGGAGCTGAATTGGCTGCTTCGCATTTTGTGAGCGGCCAATATGTGGATGTAGTAGGCGAAAGTATTGGTAAAGGTTTTGCTGGCGCCATGAAGCGACANGGNTTCGGTGGCCTGCGCGCTAGCCATGGAGTTTCGATCTCACATCGCTCTCACGGGTCAACTGGGCAATGCCAAGATCCGGGGAAGGTTTTTAAAGGCAAGAAAATGGCTGGNCATATGGGGGCTTCACAGGTAACAAGCCAAAACTTGAAAGTTGTAGGGACCGATACTGAGAATGGGTTNATAATGATTAAAGGGGCTGTGCCCGGGTCAAAAGGTACTTGGGTCAAAGTTCAGGATGCAGTCAAAAAAACATTGCCGGAAGAGGCNCCGTTTCCTGCTGGTTTGAGAGANTNGGGNTNACCTTCGGAANATAATNAGACAAANGATGTGCCGGATGCCGTTCAGTNNTCTGATGCCNACAATATCNCAGCTGAAAAGGCTACCAGCGCGGACAGCCAGGAACCGGGNAAGGGCTGACGGCAGATGAAAGCGAAGATCATCACCTTAGACAATAANNCCGTAGGAGACATCGAGCTCAAAGACGATATNTTTGGTGCGGATGTTCGGCAAGACATACTCTCGCGGATGGTGAACTATCAGCGCGCTAAAAAGCGGGCGGGGACGCATAAAGTAAAAACCCGGGGAGAAATACGAGGAACAACNGCAAAGCCTTTCAATCAAAAGGGCAGTGGTCGAGCCCGGCAAGGTTCGGTAAAAGTCACCCAAATGCGCAGCGGNGCAACNGTGTTTGGTCCTGTTATTCGTTCTCATAGCCATAAGCTGACCAAAAAAGTGCGTAAGTTAGCACTGCGCTCNGCATTGTCAGCCAAGCANGCTACAGGTGCGCTCGTGATACTCGATAGCGCTGAGCTTAAGCAGGGTAAAACGAAAGAACTTGTAGGTAGNTTNGAAAAGCTTGGATGGGGGCGCGTNCTGATCGTTGGTGGCTCGTCGGTAGATAAGAACTTTTACCTTGCTGCTCGTAATATACCAAATGTNGATGTTGTTCTAAGCGAAGGAGCNAATGTTTACGATATATTACGGCGGGATACCTTAGTGCTNACCAAGGATGCCGTGAAAATGCTGGAGGCACGCTTGTCATGACTTGGAAGCATTATATTGGNGAAAAGAGGGTCACTANGGAGCGGCAGTATGAGCTTATCCGCACCCCTGTAATCACGGAAAANGCGACTTTAGGAGGTGAACATGGACAAGTCACTTTTAAAGTACCAATGAGTGCCACGAAGCCTGAAATTAAGGCTGCGGTGGAAGCTCTGTTCAATGTAAAGGTTAAGGCGGTTAATACTTTACGCCAAAAGGGTAAAATAAAGCTCTTTCGAGGTCGGGCCGGGCGGCGAAACGACACCAAGAAAGCCATCATTTGCCTTGAAGANGGTCACTCNATAGANGTGACGACAGGGGTTTGAGAAAATGNCANTGAAAAGCTTTAATCCNATAACGCCAGGCATGCGGGAANTNGTTCTTGTTAATCGGTCTGATCTTTATAAAGGTGAGCCGGTGAAAGAGCTAACGCAAGGTCTGNCGAAAAAAGGTGGACGCAACAATAAAGGCCGTGTAACGGCAAGACGTCGCGGTGGTGGACACAAGAGAANATATAGGGTTATAGATTTCAANCGAAANAAGCTGGATGTTGCNGCAACGGTAGAGCGTATNGAATACGATCCGAATCGNACTGCATTTATTGCGCTGATTAAATATAATGATGGAGAGAAAGCTTANATTTTAGCTCCACAACGCATTAGTCCGGGAGACAGCGTGATGTCCGGTACNGNGGCAGATATNAAGCCTGGCAATGCGTTGCCCTTAAATTCNATCCCTGTAGGGACCATAATCCACAATGTGGAAATGAAGCCCGGCAAAGGTGGNCAGATTGCCCGGTCTGCTGGTACATACGTGCAGCTAGTAGGCCGTGATCAAGGTTACGCTCAAATCAAGCTGAGTTCTGGTGAATTGAGAATGGTTCGTGGCGAGTGTATGGCCACTGTCGGCGCGGTATCAAACCCTGATCAAGCTAATATTTCACTTGGGAAAGCAGGCCGCAAACGTTGGCTTGGGAAACGCCCGCAAGTGCGCGGTGTTGCCATGAACCCAGTAGACCACCCCCATGGAGGTGGTGAAGGGCGAACCTCGGGTGGTCGCCACCCGGTTACACCGTGGGGTAAGCCAACCAAGGGTAAGAGAACAAGGAACAAGAAAAAGCCAAGTGGTAAACTTATTATTCGACGTCGTGGCCAAAGGCGATAGCTAGGGGAGTTTAGAAAGTGGCACGTTCAGTTTGGAAAGGACCGTTTGTTGATGGCTATTTGCTGANAAAAGCCGAAGNTGTTCGCGGGTCAGGTCGTAATGATGTNATTAAAACATGGTCAAGGCGNTCAACTATACTGCCCCAATTTGTTGGCCTTACTTTTGGTGTNCANAATGGTACGAAATTTATTCCGGTNTTGGTGACGGAAAATATGATTGGGCATAAATTNGGTGAATTTTCTCCGACCCGGACGTATTTTGGGCACACGGCCGATAAAAAAGCAAAACGATCTTAANTGTAGCAGGCAAAAATTATGGGNAAATCAAAGTCAAAACGGCGGCAAGCGGATGATGAAGCNAGAGCTTATGGCAAGTTGCTGCGCGGTAGTCCGCAAAAGTTGAACTTGGTCGCTCAAACGATACGTGGNAAGGCGGCTAACAAGGCACTTGCTGAATTGACGTTNTCACGCAGGCGAATTGCTGGTGAGGTCAAAAGTGTACTAGAATCTGCTATNGCTAATGCAGAAAATAATCATCAATTAGACGTCGATAGACTCTANNTAAAAGAGGCAACGGTTGGCAAATCCCTTGTTATGAAACGGTTCCGTCCTCGTGCCCGAGGGCGAGTTGGTCGCATNCAGAAACCTTTCAGTAATCTTACAGTCATTGTTAAAGAGCGCGAGGAGTCGGAGTGATGGGTCAGAAAGTAAACCCAATTGGGCTAAGGCTCGGTATAAATAGGACNTGGGACTCTAGGTGGTACGCAGATGGTGAATATGGAGAATTNCTCCATCANGATCTTGAGTTGCGTAAATACCTTTTCAAAAGGCTGAATCAAGCCGGTGTCTCTAAGGTAGTNATNGAGCGTCCGGCTAAGAAAGCNAGGATTACAATTCATACGGCAAGGCCTGGGGTNGTGATAGGTAAGAAGGGTGCTGATATTGAAGCATTACGTCAAGATGTCGCAAAAATGACTAAAGGGGATGTGGCCTTAAACATTATAGAAATTAGAAAGCCGGAAATTGATGCCAAGCTTGTGGCTGATAACATAGCCCAGCAATTAGTTCGGCGGGTTGCCTTTCGTCGTGCTATGAAACGTGCNGTTCAGTCNGCTATGCGNCTTGGTGCTGAAGGCATCCGTATAAATTGCGCTGGCCGTTTAGGCGGAGCAGAGATTGCGCGGACCGANTGGTACCGTGAAGGCAGAGTCCCATTGCACACCCTTCGCGCCGATGTAGATTATGGAACGTCAACTGCGCAGACAACATATGGGGCCTGCGGCGTCAAAGTCTGGGTTTTCAAGGGCGAGATTTTAGCCCATGACCCNATGGCACAGGATAAGCTTTTACAGGAACAGCAGGTTCGATAGAGCCTTTGTTCAGGAGATTAAGTAATGCTCAGCCCAAAACGGACAAAATTCCGCAAACAACAAAAAGGTCGGCTAAAGGGATTAGCTAAGGGGGGATTTAGCCTAAATTTCGGAAGCTATGGCTTAAAAGCTACTACCCCCGGTCGTGTGACAGCGCGCCAAATAGAGGCTGCAAGGCGCACAATTACCAGGCATATCAAAAGGGCTGGTCGCGTTTGGATACGGATTTTCCCGGATGTTCCTGTTAGTCAGAAGCCTGCCGAGGTTCGTATGGGTAAAGGTAAAGGGACGCCAGAGTATTGGATGTGTCGAGTGAAGCCGGGTCGAGTGATGTTTGAGCTGGATGGTGTTGAAACGGATATAGCGCGAAGAGCATTTGAACTGGCGGCCGCAAAACTACCGGTTAAAACTCGGTTTGTTTCGCGTCTTGGTAGTTAAGGAGCGGTGCAATGAAGGCAGCTGATGTGAAACAAAAATCTAATGACGAATTAGCAGAACAGTTGATAGATTTGCGCAAGGAATCCTTTAATCTGAGGTTTCAGCGGGCGAGTGGGCAATTAGAAAATACCGGCCGTGTACGGCAAGTTCGGCGAGATATTGCTCTTATAAAGACCATCATAAAAGAGCGGTCAATGAGTGGTAAGGGAGAGTAGGCGATGTCAAAACGGATTTTGCAAGGTCGAGTTCTGAAAGATGCTAAAGATAAGTCCGTGGTAGTTCGAGTCGAGCGGAAAGTGAAACACCCGCTCTATCAAAAATTTATTCGACGGTCGAAAAAATACATGGCGCATGATGCAGGCAATCTCTGTAAAGCCGGAGATTTCGTGCGCATTCAAGAGTGTCGACCGATTTCCAAGCGGAAGAATTGGGAAGTATTAACCGAATCTGCATGAATTTATGAGTAGGGGAGCGCTGGACNATGATCCAGATGCAAACAAATCTTGATGTGGCCGATAATTCAGGNGCNCGACGTGTNCAATGTATTAAAGTACTTGGAGGGTCGAAGCGCAAGACGGCNGGNGTCGGNGATGTGATAGTTGTNTCCGTCAAGGAGGCTATTCCGCGTGGTCGTGTAAAAAAGGGNGAGGTTCTTAAGGCAGTNGTTGTGCGTACTGCTAAAGAGGTTNGAAGAGATGATGGNAGCGCTATAAGATTNGACCGNAATGCTGCAGTNTTNATCAATAATCAGAATGAACCAATCGGCACCCGTATATTTGGNCCCGTAACTAGGGAACTGCGGGCGCGTCAGTTTATGAANATCATATCATTGGCGCCGGAGGTTTTGTNATGGCAGNGAAGATTAGAAAAGGTGATAAAGTANTAGTTCTNTCAGGCCGCGANAAAGGAANGTCTGGGGAAGTTGTTAAGCTGGTGCTAAAAGAAANACGAGCATTCGTGCANGGAATAAATGTTGTNAAGCGCCACACAAAACCAAGNCAGACNAANCCTGGNGGCATCGTCGACAAAGAGCTTNCAATTCATTTGTCCAATTTGGCAATCATTGATCCAAAAGATGACAAACCAACCCGTGTNGGNTTNAAAAGGCTAGAAGACGGTCGTAAAGTNCGGTTNGCCAAACGCTCCGGCGAAGTGATTGATAGNTAAGGTGTTGTGATGGCTGANAAAAANTATATACCTCGTTTGAAACAGCTTTATCGGNAAAAATTGCGTCAACAGATGACNAGTGCTTTCGGCTATGCGAATCCCATGGAAATTCCAAGGCTAGAGAAGATAGTTGTAAANATGGGTGTTGGTAGTGCAGTCTCNGACTCAAAAAAAATCGGNGCTGCCTGTGATGATTTGGCAGCAATCACGGGTCAGAAACCACAAATCACAAAAGCAAAGCAGTCAATTGCAAANTTCAAGCTGCGCGAAGGGNTTTCGATAGGAGCNAAGGTTACACTGCGTCGCGACCGTATGTATGAGTTTCTNGACCGNTTAGTGAACGTGGCGTTGCCGAGAGTCCGNGATTTNCGTGGTTTGTCNGCAAAAAGTTTCGATGGNAACGGAAATTATTCGATGGGGTTGAAAGAGCAAATTGTTTTTCCAGAGATCGACTATGANAGGGTAGATACGATTCGTGGAATGAATGTTGTTATTTGCACTACTGCGAATACAGATAATGAGGCGCGTGAATTGTTGCGCGGTTTTAATTTACCATTTCCGAAAAATGACAAACANNAANNTGCCAGNGATGTNGGCACAAATGGNGAATAGGCTAGCTATGGCNAAAAAAAGTGCAATTGAGAAAAATAGGCGCCGGCGTAGAATTGTTGCCAAGTTTTCGGCAAAAAGAAATACGCTGCGNGCTATCGCNAATGATCAANAATTACCCGCTGAAGAGCGGTTTGAAGCTCGGTTAAAGCTCTCTCANTTGCCNAGAAATTCGGCGCCAACCCGCATTCGGAATAGGTGCGAAATGACAGGTCGGCCGAGAGGGGTATACCGAAAATATAAAATGTCCCGTATTTCATTGCGGGATCTCGCGTCTACCGGGCGTATTCCCGGTATGGTCAAGTCAAGCTGGTAGGAGGTACGCATCAATGACGATGAGCGATCCCTTAGGTGATATGCTTACGCGTATCCGAAATGGACAGCGTAACAGTGCTGCAACCGTTATCTGTCCCGCATCGAAGCTGCGAGCTAATGTCCTAGATGCGCTTAAGCGCGAAGGATATATTCGCGGTTTTAGTTGGGCCGAGTTGAGAGCTGGTATTGAGGAGCTTACAATTGAACTGAAATACTATGAAGGCGAGCCTGTTATCAAAGAAATCTCTAGAATTTCAACTCCAGGTCGGCGCATTTATTCTCGGATTAAGGATTTACGTCGGGTTTATAATGGGCTCGGAATTTCTATTTTATCCACGCCTTATGGTGTTTTATCAGATGCGGAAGCGCGCGAAAAAAATGTGGGTGGTGAAGTATTGTGTCAGGTTTTTTAGGTGCAGCGGTGGTGGGAGTGAGTTATGTCTCGTGTAGGTAAAAATCCAGTTGCTGTGCCCGAGGGCGTTGACATATCCGTCAGTGGTGCCTTGCTAGTGGCCAAGGGGAAGCTTGGTGAGGTGATGGTGCCTTTGCATGAAGCTGTAGAGCTAAAGGTTGAAAAAGATCTTGTTACGGTGGTGCCGCTGGACAACTCAAAGTTAGCGCGGTCACTATGGGGAACTATTCGTAGCCTGGTTAATAGTGCTGTGACTGGTGTATCAGTTGGTTTTACCAAAAAACTGGAAATTAATGGTGTCGGTTACCGGGCCCAATTAAAAGGCAAGTTGTTGAACTTGCAACTGGGGCATAGTCACGACATTAATTTTCCTATCCCAGACGGTATCGAAATTAAAATTGAGGGAGATCGTCAAAACATTATAGCCGTAAGTGGCGTGGACAAGCAAAAGGTAGGACAGGTAACTAGCAAAATACGAGGTTTTCGGAAACCCGAACCCTACAAGGGTAAAGGAATAAAATACGTTGACGAATATATATTGCGTAAAGAAGGCAAGAAAAAATAGAAGGCAGTTTATATGTTGAGTTCTAGGAAACTATTTGAAAGACGAAGACGACGAAACCGTTATAACCTTAAGCGCAGTGCTAGAGGTAAAGCCCGGTTGTCGGTTTTTAGGTCGAAAATGCATATTTATGCCCAAGTTATCGACGACAGCACGGGCCGCACANTTGCNGCGGCATCCAGTGNGGAAAAAGAGNTNCGNTCTAAGGTAAAGAATGGCGGNAANAAGAAAGCTGCATGTGAAGTNGGGTNGNTGATTGCNCAAAGAGCGAAAGATGTNGGTNTATTGAATGTGGTTTTTGATAGGGGTGGTTATGCCTATCACGGACGAGTTGAAGCATTAGCTNAGGCNGCCCGTGACGGCGGGCTGGCCTTTTAGGGGGAATAGGAGTATGGCGCGGGAACCGCAAGGNAGAGGTCGTGGGCGTGGACGAGGTCGTGGGCGGGACGANCAACGGGATCAGCCAGACCTAATTGAAAAATTAGTAGGCATCAATCGNGTTGCAAANGTNGTAAAAGGCGGTCGCAGATTTGGTTTCTCTGCGGTGGTAGTGGTCGGTGACGGCAAAGGGCGGGTTGGCCATGGTGTTGGAAAGGCTCGTGAAGTTCCTGAGGCTATACGAAAAGCTACAGAAAGTGCNCGTAAGCGTCTTATCAGAGTTCTCCTACGTGAGGGCAGAACCTTACACCATGATGTACGNGGGCGTTTTGGGGCAGGTAGGGTGGTTGTGCGCAACGCTCCNCCTGGAACGGGCATCATCGCTGGAGGCCCAATGCGAGCAGTGTTTGAAGCTCTCGGTATGCAAGATGTAGTTGCAAAATCGGTTGGGACCTCTAACAATCAAAATATGATCAAGGCTACTTTTGATGCTTTGTCAAAATGTTCCTCTCCTCGTCTTGTTGCTNGTAAACGTGGAAAAAAGGTAGGAGAGATCGTGGGACGGCGTAACGATAGAGATANGGTGAAGGACATGAGCAATGGCTAGTAAGATTGTTCGTATTACNCAAATTGGGAGCCCCATTAGGCGCAAGGCAGATCANCGGCAAACCCTTAAGGGGCTCGGGCTTNACAAAATGCATAAGACTAGNGAGCTTGAAGANACTCCATCNGTGCGCGGNATGATCGCNANNGTAAAACATTTNGTACGGGTTGATGACGCTGGCTAATGCCAGNTTTTTGATCTATAGAGGGGTCGGTGCAATGCGGCTTAATGAAATTTCTGACAATCGCGGTGCTAAGCATAACCGCAAACGCGTGGGTAGAGGTGAAGGGTCTGGCACAGGTAAGACGTCAGGGAAGGGGCAAAAGGGACAAAAGTCCCGAAGTGGTGTAGCCATTAAAGGGTTTGANGGAGGCCAAATGCCATTATACCGGCGGCTTCCAAAGCGCGGGTTTACCAATATTTTTCGAAAACNGTTCGTTGAGTTGNACATTNGTCGACTTCAAGATGCTGTAGACNCAGGAAAGCTAGCTGCGGATAAAATTATTGATGGAGAGGCGTTGTTGTCGGCTGGGGTTATACNTCGATTAAAAGATGGTGTTCGATTGTTAGGAAACGGCAAACTCAGCGCAAAANTAAAGTTAAANNTTGCAGGNGCAACNCGTCCGGCGATCGCAGCTGTNGAGNANAANGGAGGTGANGTTANTTTTACGGTTAGTGCGATAGAGCAAGANCATTCGCCNGGTATCCGAAAAAAAAGTAGTGNTTCAAAGAAAAAAGCTGCCAAATTAGAAAAGCCTAATGATCAGAACTCTGTGTCCGACNAANGCTAATGNGAAANTATTNGATTTGTGGGTCAGCTTTATAGANTGAAAGAACAGATATGGCATCAGCCGCNGAACAATTAGCNTCGAANTTTAACTTTGGCGCCTTTAATAAGGCAACAGAGCTTAAAAAGCGTATATGGTTNACGCTNGGTGCNTTNGTAATCTATCGGCTCGGTACNTATATTCCTTTGCCTGGAATTGATCCACAGGTTATCCGNGATATTTTTGATCAGGGNGCTGGGGGCATCACAGATATGATGGACCTCTTTACGGGNGGTGCGCTCGGTCGAATGAGTATTTTTGCACTTAACATCATGCCCTATATTTCGGCCGCTATTATTATGCAGCTTTTACAATCGACAGTGCCGAAATTCGAAGCTATGAAAAAAGAAGGCGAGCCTGGGCGAAAAAAGCTTAATCAATACACCCGTTATGGCACAGTTTTTTTGGCTACTTTTCAAGCTTATGGCCTTTCTGTGGGTGTGGAGGGGATCGCTTCCGCATCTGGTGCCGCAGTACTTACACCAGGGTTCTTTTTTCGGGCCACGACCGTAATATCCTTAGTTGGTGGGACGATTTTTTTAATGTGGCTGGGGGAACAGGTCACCCAGCGTGGCGTGGGTAATGGTATTTCATTAATCATTTTTGCAGGCATTGTTGCTGAGCTGCCATCTGCTCTTGTTGCTACGATGGATCTTGGGCGAAGGGGAGTGCTATCGGCGCCAATTATCATTGGTATTCTGGTTCTCGCTGTGGTGGTTATCACGGTAATAGTCTTCATTGAGAGGGCACAGCGCCGCATAGTTGTTCAATATCCGAAGCGTCAAGTAGGTCAAAAAATGTTTGGGGGTGAATCATCTCATATCCCCCTCAAAGTTAATACCCCAGGAGTTATACCTCCTATTTTCGCTAGCTCTATTTTACTGCTTCCCTTGTCGATATTTCAATTCGCAGGGAATTCAGGTCCGGACTGGCTGAATACGATGATTGCGTGGCTGGGGCGGGGGCAGCCTGGTTTCATTGGTTTGTATATATTGTTTATAGTTTTCTTTACTTTTTTCTATACTGCAATCGTTTTTAACCCGCAGGAGACTGCCGACAATTTACGTCAACACGGTGGGTTTGTGCCAGGAATACGGCCTGGTAAAAATACTGCTGAATATCTTGATCATGTGCTAACCCGGTTGACTGTTCTGGGTGCTATATACCTTGTAATTGTTTGTATAATTCCTGAATGGTTGATCTCACAATTCAATGTTCCGTTTTATTTTGGTGGAACAAGCCTTTTAATAGTTGTCAGCGTTACAATGGACACTGTTGGGCAGGTACATTCACATATGTTAGCTCACCAGTACGAAGGTTTAATCAAAAAGTCGCGATTGCGAGGGCGGCGAGGATGAACATAATACTGCTTGGTCCGCCCGGTTCTGGTAAGGGTACCCAAGCAANACGATTAGTAGNTTGCTTTGGATTNTTACAGATTTCTACCGGTGAAATCTTAAGGGAAGCNGTCATTNCTGGTAATGAGTTGGGAAAAAAAATTAAAAGCACCATGGACGCNGGGGAANTAATTTCTGACAAACTTGTTTTGGAGGTTATTAGAGACAGACTAGAAGNNCCGGATTGTAAGAGAGGAGTTGTNTTNGATGGTTTTCCTCGCACGGTTGCGCAGGCAGAGGCTTTGGAAGACATNAAANGAGCTAAAGGTGAAACGATAGATATTGTGATTATGCTAGATGTTGATGATGAGGCTCTAATAACGCGNATTGAAGAAAGAGCAACTAGGGCCGGGGTAGATGAGGCGCGTTCTGATGATACGGTTGAGATACTTAAACATCGATTGCAAGCATATCGTGNTTGGACTGCGCCGATNATACCGTTNTATGCGGATCGCGGTATTTTGGAACGNGTTGATGGAATGNAGGANATAAAANAAGTNNGTANNACAGTNAATAAAATAGTNGATTCGTTCANGANTAATTGAGAGTGATTGACAGGAAAGGATCATTCCCTATAATCCCGCGGCTTCAAGTTTTGTAAATCGGTGCGGGTGTAATTTTNTGGAAAACAGGACTTTTGCTNAGAATTGGTCGTATGACCNTTAACACNNGTATCNTGTGACTTTTNATNAGGTGTGCGTACTTAAATNAGTTTCTATGACAATGTTTNAGATGAGTTGTATGAGGATCAGACAGTGGCGCGAATAGCAGGTGTAAATATACCGACTCAAAAACGAGTCGAAGTCGCTTTGACGTATATCTTTGGTATTGGTCGGCNGAAGGCCGGAGAGATTTGCGCAAAGTGTAACATTGCTTCTCAAACACGNGTAAATGAGTTAAGTGAACAAGAAGTTATAGGCATAAGAGAGGTAATTGACAAAGACTACGTGGTTGAAGGAGACCTCAGGCGAGAAACAGCAATGAACATNAAGCGNTTAATGGACTTGGGTACTTTCCGTGGGTTACGTCATCGTAAAGGTCTGCCGGTTCGTGGNCAACGTACCCACACCAATGCAAGGACCCGAAAAGGTCCTGCCCGCGCAATAGCGGGTAAAAAGAAGGCGTAATTTAATATGGCGAAAGCAGCAGTANCACAACGGGTTCGAAAGCGNGAACGCAAAAATATAACGTCGGGCNTCGCTCACGTTAACGCCACTTTCAANAANACCATGATCACCATTGCTGACGTNCAAGGCAATACCATAGCATGGTCNTCGGCGGGGGGCATGGGTTTTCGTGGCTCGCGGAAATCAACTCCGTATGCCGCCCAAGTGGCAGCTGAAGATTGTGGTAAGAAGGCGATAGAACACGGCATGAAGACATTGGAAGTTCGTGTCAAGGGTCCCGGATCAGGAAGAGAGTCCGCCCTTCGCGCCCTGCAAACTGTTGGATTTAATATTACAGCCATAAAGGACGTAACCCCGGTGCCGCATAATGGTTGTCGACCACCTAAGCGCAGACGGGTATAGCTAGCTAATAGATTTACTGATATCCAGATTTAGGCATGTCATGTCTGGGCTGGTGTTTATTTTATTTGAATACATTACGAGACTTGAGAGGGTACCAACGTGATCCAGAAGAATTGGCAAGCACTGATTAAACCGAACAAGCTCAATGTCGAGGCTGGCGTTGACACGTCCCGCGTAGCAACTGTGGAGGCAGAGCCCTTAGAACGGGGTTTTGGTTTAACACTTGGAAATGCGTTGCGGAGAGTGCTTCTGTCATCGCTACAGGGAGCAGCGGTTACATCGATCCAAATTGAGGGTGTTCTGCATGAATTTTCGTCAATCCAAGGTGTTCAAGAAGATGTCACCGACATAGTGCTAAATGTAAAGTCATTGGCACTTCAGCTCCATAGCGAGGGGCCAAAAAGAATGACCCTTTCTGCCAAAGGTCCTGGTCCAGTGACAGCGGCGCAAATTGATACAGGGCACGATATAGAGGTTATGAATTCTGACCTAGTAATTTGTACACTTGATCGTGACGCAAGTATNAATATGGAGCTTGTGGTTGAGACCGGCAAAGGCTATGTCGCAGCAGCAATGAATAGACCTGCTGATGCACCAATAGGCCTGATACCTGTTGACTCCATCTTTAGTCCTGTAAGAAAAGTGTCGTACAAAGTTGAAAATAGTCGTGTTGGGCAAGTTACGGACTATGATAAGCTACTGATGCAGTTAGAAACAAATGGAACTGTCACGCCAGATGATGCTGTGGCGCTTGCAGCCAGAATATTGCAAGACCAATTGCAACTCTTCATTAACTTTGAAGAACCTGCTGCTAAAGTGGAAGAGGAGGTGCCGTCCGAGCTTCCATATAACAAACACCTTCTCCGAAAAGTGGATGAGCTTGAGTTGTCAGTGCGTTCGGCCAATTGCTTAAAAAATGATAATATCGTTTACATAGGCGATCTTGTTCAAAAGTCTGAAGCTGAAATGCTTCGTACTCCGAACTTTGGACGTAAATCACTCAATGAGATTAAAGAGGTGCTTACACAAATGGGTTTGCATCTTGGTATGGAAGTAGTTGATTGGCCACCAGACGATATAGAAGATATGGCAAAAAAACTCGAGGAGCCCTTTTAATCANTTTANTTCTGAGAGGGGTATAGGAGCACATCCAATGCGACATCGTATGAAAGGGCGTAAGCTCAATCGTAAATCACAGCATCGCCGTGCGCTTTTTGCTAACCTGGCCGTTGCTCTTTTAAAGCATGAACAAATCAAGACTACTCTGCCCAAAGCTAAAGAGCTTAGTCCCTTAGTGGATAAGTTGATCACGCTCGGGAAAAAGGGGCGATTGCATGATAGAAGACGTGCTTTTGCGATGCTTGGTGATGATACGACTACAGCTAAAATTTTTGAGACACTGGCCCCTCGCTATAAGGGTCGTTTTGGGGGCTATACGCGAGTGCTTAAAGCTGGATTTCGGTATGGGGACTCGGCAGCAATGGCGGTAATAGAGTTAGTTGATCGCGANCCCGAGGTAAAGGGGATGGACTCTGGGCCGCGACCTGATGATGAATCGGAGATAAGTGAGGAGGGTTGAAAAAACTCATGTCACCTTTTCACAATGTAAAGCCGACTATTGCATAGTCGGCTTTTTTATAATGTTATTCTGGATTAATAAGAGGTCTGCATAGTTTTATGGGTCGATCGCCAGCTAAANNTTACTTTTTTTTACTATCNGTGATAATTGGAGGTGTCATCTCTGACTCATTAGCCGAACCTNTTCCTGTGCCTTCTTCTAGNAAGCAAATCTCGCTCTCATTNGCCCCGGTAGTNCGGGAGGNTGCTCCTGCAGTTGTAAACATCTATGCCAAGNTAATGCGNAAGCAGCGAACAAGATCGTTGTTTGATGANCCCTTNTTTAGACGTTTCTTCGGNGANGGTGTTCCNTTCGGGGAAAAACGGAAAAGGCTNGAGAAGTCACTTGGCTCTGGTGTAATTGTCAGAAATGATGGGATTGTCGTAACGAACTATCATGTNATAAAGAATGCTNAAGAAATTAAAATNATTCTCTCTGACCGACGCGAGTTTGATGCAAAAGTAATACTCAANGATAGCAAGACAGATCTTGCAGTTCTTAGTATNNAAANTGAAAATGAAGATTTGCCAACCGTCTCATTTGGCNATGCCGATGCCCTGCAAGTCGGTGATTTNGTAATAGCAATCGGNAATCCTTTTGGTGTTGGGCAAACCGTNACAAGTGGTATTGTTTCGGCATTGGCAAGGACCAATGTTGGTATCTCGGACTTTCGTTCTTTCATACAAACAGATGCTGCTATTAATCCGGGAAATTCAGGTGGCGCATTAGTGGATTTAAACGGGCAATTAATTGGTATTAATACAGCAATTTTTTCTCGTGACGGTGGCGGATCAGTAGGAATAGGATTTGCTGTGCCCAGTAATATGGTTCGTGCTGTTGTTGAAACCGCAATGTCCGGAAAGCCTTTAGTCAGGCCCTGGTTATCTTTTATTGGCACTGCTGTTACCGCNGANATGGCGGAGGGCTTNGGTCTTGCGAGGCCAACNGGTGTTCTGGTGGA
Organism: Rhodospirillaceae bacterium; assembly: GCA_002718015.1. Taxonomy (GTDB): domain Bacteria; phylum Pseudomonadota; class Alphaproteobacteria; order UBA8366; family UBA8366; genus UBA8366. The sequence goes on along the minus strand of PBCW01000028.1, from coordinate 44,237 downwards.
AACTATTTATCCAAAAGGGCCCGCAGAACGCGCAGGAATTAAACGCGGAGACGTTATCACTCATATTGAGGATTTCGCTGTTGAGGATGAATTTGCATTACGATTTCGGCTTGCTGCACGGCCAATCGGGAAATCGGCAGAACTCCGTTTTCTGCGGCAGGGAAAAGCCAGAAAAGCTAAATTTATATTAATAGCTCCTCCGGAGATTCCTCCGNGGAATACAACAATAGTTNAGGGNTTAAATCCTTTCGCGGGCTTGAAAGTAGTAAACCTATCACCTGCGGTAACTGAAAAACTCGGCATCAGGACAATTTCCCAAGGTGTAATGATAAGTGCAATCATGCGTGCGTCCCCGGCCAATCAGGTTGGGTTTTTGCCGGGTGATATTATTCTCAAAGTAAATGGGCATGTTATCAAACGCGTCAGGGATTTAGGGAAAATACTTAATGCAGCCGACTCACCATGGAATATCAGCATAAAGCGTGGGAAAAAGACCCACAGTTTTCGCCTGAGATAACGGTCTAAAATAAGAGCTCTCCCATTTGCAAGACAACCGCTCCTGCCGCAAGTATTAACATTCTGATCCCCACAAACATGATCCGCAGGGCTTTTTCTACGAAGTTCTAATTTGCCTGCTGGTCAGCATCATACCTGACAACCGATCCTTTTGCAGGTGCATTACTTAGCAAAGACAGCGCCACCTGTAAGAAAGCAAATCTTGGGCCATTATCTCTGGACCTATCGCATGATAGATCAAAGTGAGGAATTGAGTTCAAGTTTCTGGTCGAGCAAAGATTATGATAAGAAATAATTATACAATATCTGCATGACGGAGTGTGTTCTTGTCTCTAAGTAAAATAAAATGTGTTGGTATTTCATTCAGTGCCATTTTTGTGGGCTTGATGATGTCCACGATTGCAACGGCTGCCGAAACGCAAATTAATNAGGCCAGTACTGCATGGACTCTTACCTCTAGTGCGTTGGTGCTTTTCATGACCCTTCCTGGGCTTGTACTTTTTATGGCGGGCTTGTTCGGTCAAATAATATTTTATCAGTTTTAACGCATTGTTTTGCAATATCGTACTTGAAGTCAGTAATGTGGTTAGCATTCGTTCATAGCATAGCTTTCACCGCAGTTGGTGCACCCAATTCTTATATAGGTGGTTTTGAAAAAGCATTTTTGCTTAATGTATCTCCCTCAGCTCTTGTTGGGGATATTCCAGAAACAGTATTTGTTGTATTTTGATGACTTTTGCAATTATAACGCCNGCACTTATAGTGGGCGCCTTTGTAGAGCGAATGAAATTCAGGTGCAGTACTAATATTTTCAGCAATATGGATTGTTTTAGTCTACTCGCCGGTCTGCCATTGGATTTGGGGTGGAGATTGGTTGTACGAGAAAAATATAATGGATTTTGNCGGAGGATTAGTTNTTCATGCCACCACTGGTTTTTCAGCTGTAGTCATNGCAGCAATGTTAGGACCTCGGCAAGGGTATNCGAAGGATTTGAGCCCACCCNATCGGCCCGGCCTAACAATGATTGGAGCAATTATGCTATGGATTGGTTGGTTTGGATTTAATGGAGGATCTGCGCTATCAGCCAATGGTAGGGCGGGCATGGCCGTTCTGGTTACTCACATCTCTGCTGCAACCACATCGCTGACCTAGATGGTTATAGAATGGGTGAAATTTGGCAAGCCGAGCCTTGTTGGTATTGTTATGAGCATGGTTGCAGGGCTTGCAACGATAACCCCGGGGTCTGGTTTTGTTGGTCCAATTGGGGGTGTTGTTTACGTTCTTNNAGCAGGCAGTGTGTGTTATTACTATGTTAACCTCATTAAAANACGCACTCAAAGTTGATGATTCGCTGGACGTTTTCNCGGTCCACGGAGTTGGTGGTATACTAGGGGTTGTACTTGTTTTAATCTTTGCAACAACCTCTCTAGGGGGAATGGGTTATGCTGATAGTATGATAATGAGCCATCAATTTTTGGTACAGTTAATTGGAACAACAGCGGTAGTTGCATGGAGCGGAATTATAACCTTTTTTATTATTAAATTTATAACTATTCTAGTCGGGCTTAGGGTTGGAAAAGAGGGTGAGACGGAAGGGCTTGACCTCGCCGAACATGGTGAGCACGGCTATAATTAGGCGAGAAGGAAAACGAATGAAACATATAATAGCGATCATCAAGCCTTTCAAGCTTGATGCTGTGCGAGAGGCTCTATCAGCTTTGGGCATCGAGGGTATGACCGTATCTGAAGTAAAGGGTTTCGGGAGGCAAAAAGGACAGACGGAAATATATCGTGGTGCTGAGTATGCTTCTAACTTTATTCCAAAGGTTAAGCTGGAGATTGCAGTCGATGACAGTCTTGTTGATCAATTAATCGATACAATCCGCGAAACCGCACAAACTGGCAATATAGGCGATGGAAAGATATTTGTTTCCGATGTAACTAGTGCCGTTCGCATCCGAACGGGAGAAACCGGCGTAGACGCATTGTAGATGTCTAATGTACGGCGAGTTCATCGGACCAAGATATCCCTAAATCTTGCAATCGCTGCAGCTGTTGGAGGTGCATTGGGAGCAGTGGTTAGGCATTTGGTTNTTCAACAAACTGCNAACGTTTTTGGCACAGAANGTCCTTGGGGCACCTTAATGGTGAACACTATAGGCTCGTTTATTCTTGGTGTCGCAATTGAGATATTTGCATTGATATGGACGCCCGGGCAAGCATTCCAGGTAATGATAACAGTNGGCCTCTGTGGCTCCCTAACCACATTTTCGGCATTTTCTATGGATTTNGTGATACTCTTNGAACAGGGTTNTTTNANAAAAGCAGGNNTATACTTNGTGGCGTCAATCATATCGGGGGTCATGGCCTTTTTGGCNGGTATGGCTTTTATCCGAGTTATCAATACGTGANAAAACGATGTCTAGGGTAGATCATCGAACAGTATTAGAAGGCGATAATGGGATAAGGCTCGATCGCTGGTTTCTTCGTCACTATCCTGGCCTATCTCATGGAAAGTTGCAGCAGTTGCTCAGAACGGGNCAGGTACGCCTAGATAGGAAACGCGCAAAAAGCAGCCAGCGTCTAAAGACGGGGCAGATCGTTCGTGTGCCACCTATCCATGAATCGACCGCANTCAATAGCAAAAAAGGAAGTAGTATTAGCACATCTGATCNAGCATTTATAAGAGGCTTGGTGTTAGCNGAGGACCCGTTATTTTTTGCTCTTAATAAGCCCGCTGGNNTCGCAGTTCAGGGNGGTAAAGGGAATAGGCGTAATCTNGATGTGNTACTGCCCGGCTTGGTTGGATCTAATGAGGAACGCCCACGCCTCGTGCATAGGCTGGATAAAGATACCAGTGGTGTATTGTTAGTGGCTCGCTCTGCAATGGCGGCAGCAAAAATCAGCAAGTGTTTTCGTCATCGAGAAGCAAAGAAGCAATACTGGGCACTTGTTGCTGGTGTGCCAAACCCNCTCCGAGGNGAGATTGATTNATCAATTCAGAAAGTTAGCAGCGGAAAAATTGAGCGTGTNCAGCCTACTAAGAANCTTGGCCGAATGGCGCTGACACATTATCAAACTATCGAGACGATGGGTCGTCTTGCCTCATGGGTGATACTTTACCCNATAACCGGGCGCACCCATCAATTACGTGTTCATATGGCAGAAATAGGAAACCCTATATTGGGAGATGGAAAATACGGAGGGAAAAANGNATTCTTNAACAAAATTACACCTCAGATCAACTTGCATGCTAGAGAAATCAAGATACCGCATCCCGATGGAGGAGGTACTATAAAAGTTCAAGCCCCACTGCCTCCTCACATGATTCGGTGCTGGAAATTCTTTGGACTAAATTCTGATACCGTATTCGAAACGTAACCCTTTTGGAAATTACAAATTTGTTTATGCCGCACAAACATCTAATAGTTTTCGATTGCGATGGTACCCTTATCGATAGTGGCCACAATATCGTTACTGCTATGCGTAAGGCATGGCTTTCAAACGGATTAAAGCCGCCACCAACAAATGCCATTCGTCGGATTGTCGGTCTAAAATTAGGTGAGGCAATTTATCAACTAATGCCGCCAGAATGTGACATTGAGCCTGCTATTCTAGAAGAATCTTACATTAAATCTTTTNCCGNATCTCTTAATCGATCAGACTACACGGAACCATTGTATCCCGGCNTNCGTCANTGTTTGGANTCACTTAAAGCCCTNGGTTTTCAACTTGGAATAGCTACTGGNAAATCTCGACGNGGTTTGCTTCGAACGTTCNAACAACATTCTNTAGGNNTTTTNTTTCAGGTNTTAAANACNGCTGATGATGGACCAGGAAAACCNAGTCCAGATATACTTCTAGATGCTATGGCCGAGATTGGTGTAGAGCCGGAGAATACCGCAATGATTGGCGATACNACTTACGATATAAAAATGGCAATGAATGCTGCAGTGAAACCGATTGGTGTCGANTGGGGTTACCACGATCCTATTGAACTTAAGAAAGCCGGNGCAAGAATTATTATAAAGAATTGCAGTAGCTTGCCCGANATTTTAAGGGAGATTTGGGATAGCGACTGATGTTGGTTAAAGGGCGTCACTCTGGGCATTAGAAAGCTNATCTAGCTGGTAGGTNACTCTGAAAAACTCTTTTAAAAACACCNCGGTTGTATNCCGNAATGGACAGTTCGCTNTAACCTTAGACGGNTCAGCACTAATCACACCTGAGAAGAATCAACTTATTNTGCCAACCANAAGGCTAGCCTCAGTGATAGCAAAGGAATGNGATAAACAGGNAAAAAAAATTGATNCCTTGTTNATGCCAAACACACGTATGGCATGTACAGCCATTGATANAATTTCAGNCGATAAAGAGCNCATAGTAGCCAATTTGCTTGATTATGCTGGNACCGATTTGCTTTGTTACCGCGCATCTGGCCCGAATACTCTCCGGTCAAGGCAGGAAGAACTCTGGCAACCCCTCTTGCATTGGATGGAGAAANATTTTGCAGCTCCACTGATTGTCACAGAAGGCGTGATTCCAGTGGCCCAGCCACCGAATAGCTTGAGCAGACTCAAAAATGTGCTTTTGCAATACAATGCCTTTGAATTGGTAGGCCTCGTCAACNTAACCCAAGCGAGTGGTTCTTTGGTTCTTGCGTTGGGANTGGTAGAATGTGAGATAGGATCTGAANTTTGTATAAAAGCATGCCAAATTGATAATCAATACCAAATCGATTGCTGGGGAGAAGAGAGTGAACTAATGGACCGACTTGATGACCAGGCAAGAGATATTAAGACGACGGCAAGATTTCTTTCACTTTTAANAACCGATGGNTGTGGTGATACAGAGGTTCCACGATGAATGACGTAAGTAAACGTATCGAGAAACGACGTGAGGCTTCAATGCTAGGTGGCGGCCAAAAGCGTGTTGATGTTCAACATTCAAAAGGAAAGCTCACTGCACGTGAGCGCATTGACGCACTGCTTGACGAAGGAAGCTTTGAAGAATGGGACATGTTTGTTGAGCACAGTTGCCGTGATTTTAGNATGGGCAGTAATCGAGTGCCCGGNGATGGAGTGATCACCGGTCATGGAAAAATCAATGGTCGGCCTGTATTTGTTTACAGTCAGGACTTTACGGTTTTTGGCGGCTCATTATCTAGTGCTCATGCNAGGAAAATTTGCAAGGTGATGGATCAGGCAATGAAAGTAGGCACGCCAGTGATTGGAATCAATGACTCTGGCGGAGCTCGCATTCAAGAGGGTGTCGCGTCATTAGCAGGGTATGCAGATGTTTTTCAACGAAATGTCTTAGCGTCTGGTGTGATTCCACAAATTTCGGTGATTATGGGGCCATGTGCGGGTGGTGCAGTTTATTCGCCAGCGATAACTGACTTTATTTTTATGATAAGGAATAGTTCACANATGTTTGTTACTGGTCCCGATGTTGTTAAAACGGTTACCCACGAAGAAGTTTCAGCTGAAAAATTAGGAGGGGCATTGACGCATACCTCTACGTCAGGCGTTGCCGATCTTGCGTTTGGGAACGATATTGAAGCTCTGGTTCAGGTTCGCCGATTTTTCGNCTTTATTCCCCTTTCAAATCGAGAAAAGCCACCAGTTCAGCCAACGAATGACCCTCTTGATCGTTTAGAAAACTCATTGGACACATTGGTTCCCCACGATCCTAATCGGCCATANGACATGTTTGAATTGATTTATAAGATTGTCGATGAGCATGATTTTTTTGAAGTTCAGCCTGATTATGCTGGTAATATTATCATAGGGTTTGCTCGCTTGGGCGGTATGCCCATAGGTATTGTGGCGAACCAGCCTATGGTACTGGCTGGTTGTCTCGATATTGATTCTTCAAGGAAAGCAGCCCGCTTCGTACGATTTTGTGATTGCTTCGCAATACCGATTATAACACTCGTTGATGTTCCCGGTTTTCTTCCGGGGACAACCCAGGAATACGGAGGTATCATAAAACATGGTGCTAAACTCTTGTTCGCATATGCTGAGGCTACTGTTCCCAAGCTTACGGTAATCACACGCAAAGCTTATGGTGGNGCGTATGATGTGATGAGTTCNAAGCATTTACGNGGCGACCTAAANTACGCCTGGCCTAGTGCAGAAATAGCCGTAATGGGGCCAGAGGGAGCAGTAGAAATTATCTTCCGTGAAGAGATAGGAGANCCGGATAAACTCGCGCAAAGGACACGAAGTTATCGTGAAAAATTCGCAAACCCACTTGTTGCTAGTCAGCTCGGTTTCATTGACGACATCATTCCACCTCATAGTACCCGTGCCCGGCTTTGCCGTGGTTTAGAATTGCTAGGTAATAAAAAATTAGATAATCCTTNNAAAAAACATGACAACATACCGCTNTAGTCTCGTGATATCTGTTTTGGGNTTNAAGTTCGGAAAGACANCCTGAAATGCNTAGTCATTGNGATNTCANAATTNCANGAGATTATTTTAAGAAACNGCTTGGGGGAAAGCATGGAAGAAATTAATGTAGATTTGCATAGNGANACACAAACACGGCCCTCGCCGGGTATGAGGGAGGCTATGGCAAAAGCACCGGTTGGGGATGAACAACGCGGGGAAGATCCCAGTGTCAACAAACTGTGCAAAATGGCCGCTGAGTTAACGGGTAAAGAATCCGCCGTATTTATGCCATCGGGTACGATGTGCAACCAAGCGTCAGTATTGGTTCATTGTCAACCGGGAGACGAAATCATCGCTGACAAGACCTCTCATCTTATCAACTCCGANTCTGGCGGAGCAGCNGCGCTTGCTGGTGTTCAGATTAAGTCTATCAATGGTAAACGAGGTATATTCACCGCGAAGCAGGCCGAGGACGCGGTCAATATGAAGAAACGAAATATTCCCCGTACCCGTATGATAGAGATTGAGCAGACATCAAATGCTGGTGGCGGTTCAATTTGGCCNTTAGAGCAAATTCGGGAGGTTGCGGAGATTGCAAGGAANTTTGGTCTGGTCATGCATATGGATGGTGCGCGAATNCTAAATGCTGCGGTCGCTAGTAATATCACGGCCGCCGATTTTGCAAAACCTTTTGATTCTCTGTGGNTTGATTTAAGCAAAGGTTTNGGCTGTCCCNTAGGGGCTGTGCTGTGTGGTTCAAGTGACTTTATAGAAAAGGTTTGGAGTTGGAAGATGCGCCTCGGTGGGGCGATGCGTCAATCGGGCATAGTAGCTGCGGCAGGGGTTTATGCACTTGAAAATAATGTGAATCGGCTTGCTGACGATCATANGCTTGCTAAACGNTTTGCCGATAAAATATCTGGCATTGCGGGAATTGAGTTATGGCCTGTGGAAACTAATCTTGTCTTCTTTAATGTNAAAGAAACCGGGCTGACCGCAAAGATATTTCATGAGAAGCTNCTAGAGAGAGGTGTACGCATAGGTATAAAAAATGAATATGAAATGAGAGCTGTGACACACCTCGATGTTGACTCGGCGGAAATAGCTCAGGCGGCTGATGCTGTAGCCCAGGTTGCAGCGGCAGCTTAGAAAGGTGTTTAAAAAAATACTCATTGCTAATAGAGGTGAGATTGCTTGTCGCGTTATTAAAACGGCTAAGACTATGGGAATCTCAACGGTTGCTATTTTTTCCGAGCAAGATGCGATGGCACTACATGTAGCTATGGCCGATGAAGCTGTATGTATTGGTCCGGCCCCTGCAAAGGAAAGTTACCTAAAAATAGATAACATAGTTGCCATAGCGAAAAAAACGTGTGTTGACGCGGTTCATCCTGGATATGGTTTTTTATCGGAACAATCCGAATTCGCTACCGCCATTGAGAAAGCAGGTATTACCTTCATAGGTCCCTCCAAAGATGCTATAGGCGCGATGGGGGATAAGATCCGTTCTAAAAAGATAGCAGAAGATGCGGGTGTTTCTACCGTACCTGGTTACCTCGGAATTGTTAAAGGTAATACAGAGGCCCTAAAAATCGCGGAAGATATTGGATACCCCCTTATGATTAAGGCATCCGCTGGTGGCGGAGGTAAAGGAATGCGCATTGCATACAATTCTGCTGACTTAAGTGAGGGGTTTCAACTGGCAGCGAATGAAGCGCTTGCGAGCTTTGGAGACGATCGAATTTTTTTGGAAAAATATATAGAAAGACCACGGCATATCGAAATTCAGATTTTAGGTGATAAATACGGTAACGTAATTCATCTGGGAGAACGTGAATGTTCAATTCAGCGAAGGCACCAGAAAATTATCGAAGAGGCACCCTCTGCCTTTTTGGGTTCGGATACCCGAGATGAGATGGGGGCGCAAGCCGTAGCGCTAGCTAAGGCAGTCCAATACTCATCCGCTGGAACGGTTGAATTTATAGTTGATGAAGAGAGTAATTTTTATTTCCTCGAAATGAATACCCGGCTTCAAGTTGAACATCCTGTAACAGAATTTGTTACTGGAATTGATTTGGTTGAACAGATGATTAGGATTGCCACTGGCGAAAAACTTTCGTTGGACCAGGAGGATGTTAAGTGTGATGGCTGGGCAATAGAGGCACGTGTGTATGCTGAGGATCCTACTCGTAATTTTCTGCCTTCAACTGGTCGTCTAACTCAATACAAGGAACCTGCAAGGTCAGACTCCATAAGAGTTGATAGTGGTGTTATTGAGGGTAGCGAGATTTCTATTTTTTATGACCCTCTCATATCAAAACTTATAGCCTATGGTGGTAGCCGAGAGGAGGCTATAGAAAAATTAAGAAAGGCTCTTTCAGTTTATTTGGTTCGGGGAATTGCCCACAACATTCCATTTTTGACGGCGGTAATTTCAAATGAACGTTTTGCGGATGCAGATTTTTCAACTGATTTCCTCGCGGAGGAATTTCCTGAAGGTTTTACGTCTGAAAAAGCTGTTGGATCGAGAATGGTTGTATTTATTGCGGCAGCTGCTTTTGTTAGAGCAAAGCAAGATAGTCGCATGAGTCACCTGAGGTCGAGTTCCTATATTATTCAAAGCGCCGATCCTGAAAGCGAAAAAATATCCGTTAAAGCCGAGGTTTCCTGGGATAGCTGTAACGCTACGATCACGGTGGGCGGGAGCGATCTGTCCTTGCGTTCCGATTGGACTCCATGGTCAGCGATCTTTCAAAGCAACATCGATGGTATTGATCATCACTTTATCCTTCAGGAAAATAAAATCGGCATGAGCCTCACATCGGGTATTTATCGCGCCGATCTTATCATTCTGACGCCAAGTCAATCCCGACTTTATGGTTATATGCCAGCGAATGAGGCGCCCGATCTAACGAAATATCTCCTAGCGCCAATGCCAGGCCTTCTTGTAAGGCTGTCAGTCAACGTTGGGGACGTTGTAAAGGATGGAGATGAATTGGCCGTAGTAGAAGCCATGAAAATGGAAAATGTGCTACGCTCCGAGCGCGATGGAACAATTGCAAAGATAAACTTTGTGCCTGGAGATAATCTTGAGGTGGATCAAGTTATTTTGGAATATGGCGAATGATAGTTTTTTCAAAATTTCAAAGTGTAAAACGAGGGCAGGATGGGCAATACGGCTCTAAAAAATCTACAAACCTAAAGGGAAGAAAATTCTCTTTTATGATACTGGAGCTCCCTTTTTAAGGATTTTTTTGAGTAAAATGCTGGCAGCGGTGCTGGCCATTCCCTTATTTGAGTGACCCACTCCGGCTACCGTCTTTAGTTTCCAGTTGAATTGGAGGTTGTTCCTTAGCGCCGCTTCTTGACCGATCTGGAAGTAAAATTTACCCCTGGCTAAGCGGTGAGGACCTTGATCCTTGGCTTCCCGTGTTTGGCGAAGCTTCTTTGTTTGACGGGTATCGCGATCGCCGAGGAGAATAGTTAAATCTGTCGCGAAAAGTGTCTTCAAATTACTGCTGTTTGCTGGGCTGTCTCCCATACCGTATGGAAAGTCTATGGTAAATAACGGCAACGTATACCATCCAGCATTTGCTGCGACGGCCCTCGCTACCCTGGAACCGCTCTTGAATGTTAAATAACGGTGGACAAATTGCCCGCCAGCAGAGTGACCGTAGAGAAAGAATTTTTTCTGCACTGAACCAGTCAAAAATTTGGCACGATCAAAAATGCGATCGACTATACTGAATGTCCATTCCTTTTCGGGTTTTTCGTCGCCCGTTGCAATATCGTATATGCCTCCAGAATGATATGATAGGCTTCCAGGAAAGTCGAATTTATCAAATTCTGGGGCAAGAATAAGGGCATTATACTGATCAGCATAAGCTTTCCATGGTCGCCAGAAACGCAACACCTTGCGGCTATTGCCATGCATTATGATTACGATTGGATCGGTCTTTGTAAAGGATGTCGGACAATGATAGTAAACTGAGATATCTCGGTTTTTATTATCTCCAATCCGGTCTTCATAGGTGAAATATCCGGATCCAGGCTTGATTTCGCCAGCCAAGGAGATGGCGCATAAAAAGAACAAATATAGGCCAGATAATATTATGATGCAGCAATATTTAACCGAATACATTTTCAAAACACTCCATTAATGCCATATCAAGATCCTCTAACGTGACTGGCAGCCCAAGATCGACTAAGGAGGTAACCCCATATTTCTGACGCTCAATACCGCAGGGGCGTATGACCGAAAAGTGATCCAAATCGGGATCAACATTAATAGCAATCCCATGAAAACTTATCCAATGACGGATACGGATACCTATTGCAGCTATTTTATTTTCACTATTCCCAGACCCGCGTACCCAAATACCAATACGATCTGCTCGTCGTTCAGCATTGATGTTAAACTGCGACAAGGCAAGAATTATCCACTCTTCTAAATTACGAATAAACTGGCGAACATCTGCACCACGAACACGCAAATCTAACATTGCATAAACTACACGCTGACCGGGTCCGTGATATGTATATTGTCCGCCCCGACCGCTGTCGAAGACTGGGAAACGATTTGTGTCAAAAAGGTCATCTGACCTTGCACTCGTGCCCGCAGTGATCAAAGGGGGGTGTTCTAAAAGCCAAATTAATTCAGGCTTAGTACCTTCCCGGATATCAGCGACGCGATTTTCCATCAGAGCTATGGCCTCATGGTATTTTACCGGATAGTCACTTATCTTCCATTCAACGTGTTTCAAAATTGTTTTCCTGACGATGTGCGTAAAATTACTTTTCTTATCTCGTTAATAATATAATACTACGACATATGCGGTCGTGGCGGAACTGGTAGACGCGCAGCGTTGAGGTCGCTGTGGGAGAAATCCCGTGGAAGTTCGAGTCTTCTCGACCGCACCACCACTTCGGAGTAGACAAAGTCCCGTAGATGCAGTGGTGCATTTGTTCTTTTCTGCTATAAACCTTACAGCCATTAAAATACCAGAAGTATGGCAGTTATCTTCAATGTTTGTGTTCTCTGGTTTACAGATTATGTAGCTCCTGTACCATAATCTTGACCTGTAGATGGGCCAAAGCATGAAGATAAATTCAGGCTTTGGCGTCATAAAATATATGGGTTCACAATACCTAAGACCCTAGATTAGTGTGGTACTAAGCTGAGGATGCTTTTACTGCTAACGGAGGATTCATGGGTACAGGCAGAACTACCGGCCTAAAAACATCCGGTGCCCCTACTCCGCTTTACGGCGTTGATGACACGTTGGTACGTGACCTGGCAGCTGCATTGGGTAATGGGCAAGTGGCAACTGCTACAAATTTAATTGCTGAATTACATGGCGCAGATCAAGCTGATGTATTTGAGCGCTTACCTCCATCGTTAAGGCGGTGTTTCAAGGATATTTTACTTGATCGAGTTCATCCAGAATTTTGGTTAAATATAGATGGAGGACTGCGACTAGCCTTGCTGTGTGGCATTGGAAACCAAAAAGTTTCTGCCTTAGTTCAAAAACTCGAGACTGATGACGCGGTTCGACTTTTAGGCGCTTTAGGGGCTCAAGATAGGAGTCAAACTCTTGAATATATTTCCAAGCCAACTCGAGCACTTTTTGAGGAAGCACTTCGTTACCCAGAGGATACTGCTGGTCGATTAATGCGGCGAGAAAAGATTACNGTGCCCGAACATTGGAAAGNTGGCGANGTGATAGACTTCTTGANNGATNAGGACGANCTTCCTGAAGCCCTTCACAACCTTTTTGTGGTCAACCCACTTCACTGTCCAGTNGGTTACATTCCTGTNTANAGACTACTAGGTGTTAGCCGGGANGAATCAATTTCTCCGTTAATTGTGAGAGATATTAAGGTCCTTCCTGTNATGACAGATAAGGAGGAAGTCGGTCTTTTTTTTAGGCAATACGGTTATGTATCCGCTTCGGTTGTAGATGGGGATGGAGTCATGCTGGGTGTCATAACCATAGATGATGTGGTCACAGTAATTGACGAAGAGGCTGAAGAGGATATTTTGAAATTAGCTGGTGTGCAGGGTGATGATTTTTATGACGCGGTTATTGCCACCACACGCGCCAGGATTTCATGGTTACTAGTCAATCTACTGACTGCAATTCTTTCGGCTCTGGTGATCGGATTTTTTGACNCAGAAATCGAAAAATTAGTGGCGTTAGCAATCTTAATGCCAATCGTAACTGCATTGGGTGGCAACGCAGGTACTCAAGCATTAACGGTGGCCGTCCGTGCTATTGCAACCAAAGAGTTGACAGTAAATAATACAGCNAGAACAATTGGGAAGGAGATACTGGTTGGCGGTATAAACGGCATACTGCTCTCTGCAATACTAGTTTTAATTGTTGGTTTTTGGTTTTCTGATTTGGGTTTGGGTGTAGTATTTGCGNTGGCAATAATCATCAACATGGTTGTTGCCGGATTTATCGGTGTCGGAGTGCCCATAGTACTATACCGGGTAGGTATTGATCCAGCGGTAGCATCATCCGTTCTAGTAACAGCAATTACAGATATTATTGGGTTTTTCTGCTTCCTAGGCCTTGCTGCTTGGCTAATATTTTAGATGCTTTGAATAGTTGATTCCTTCTACCAACCTGCATTTTGATTTTATTGGAGAAGTTAAAATGTATTTGTGGGTGCTGGTGAACATCATCATTCAAACGCGCAATAACAAAGATAAGACAAGCAAATATGCTTATTCTAACAAAACAAAATTTTGAGGACACAATATGCCAACAGTAATGATAACGGGTGCTAGTAGAGGTATTGGTCGTGAATTTGTTAAACAGTATCTTAGGGCAGGTTGGGATGTAATAGCTACGTGCCGTAACCCAGAGGGTGCCGGCTATCGAAATGGAGAAGCTCTACAGCTGGACATTGCTGATCCAATAAATCTAAAAAATCTCTCGGAGCAGTTGTCGGGAAAAGCAATAGACCTCTTAATCAATAACGCTGGCGTTAACCTTGCAAAAAACACAGATATTGGCACTTTCGACTATGACTCTTGGGCTGAGACTTTTTTAGTAAACGTTTTAGCACCGCTCCGAGTTGCAGAGATTTTTATACCGAACATCAAAATTTCGGAACGAAGGCAGATCGTATTCCTTTCGAGTATAATGGCAAGTCTCGAACAAAATACTGGTGGAATGCCGGTCTATCGCTCTTCTAAGGCAGCCCTTAACCAGGCTGTGCTGACTATAACCCCTCAGCTTCGTCTCAAAGGTATCACAACATTACTAATACATCCTGGTTGGGTTAAGACTGATATGGGAGGGCCAAATGCAGCTATTGATGTTCAAACTAGCGTTTCCGCTATGAGGGAAACATTCGACTTGTTGACCCTTGACCGTACAGGGTCTTTTGTAAATTACTACGGGAAAACAATTCCGTGGTGATTTTTGCGGATGAATTGAAACACCTTAACGGATAGGATTAGATGAGAGAATTGAAACCAATTGAATTTTATTTCGAGTTTGCCAGTCCATATGGTTACTTTGCCAGTGTTGCAGTAGATAGTATTGCTGAAAAACATGGGCGTACTGTTTTATGGCGCCCAATAATGTTGGGCGTCGCTTTAAATGCTACCGGGAGCAAGCCAAATGTATTAGTGCCTATGAAAGGTGAGTATTTTAAACGCGATATTGCACGATGTGCTAAGGTTATAGATTTGCCTTTTTCTTTGCCCAAAAAAATACCCATGAATTCACTATCGGCTAGTCGTGCTTTTTATTGGCTAAATGAACAAGATCCCCGCAAAGCAAAGGACTTAGCGGCCGCTATCTATTATGAACATTGGGGTTTAGGTAATGACATGAGCGATCTTGACGACGTGGCGCGGGTTGCTGAAGCGATTGAGATAGATGGAGAGCAATTAAAGGCGGGTTGCCAAAGTCAGTTAATAAAAGACAAACTGAGAGATATTACTATGGCCTCGGCTGAGGCCGGTGTATTTGGGTCACCTTTTATCATTGCTGACGACGAACAATTTTGGGGGCACGACCGTCTTAATCTACTGGATCAATGGCTAGATGCTGGTCATTGGTAGGCACACATGTCGAATAACAGTAACATTCCTACCGGTGTTTCCTTTATAATTCCGGTGTACAATAAGGCGAAGCACCTTCCCAGTGTCATCCAGCAAATAAAGCTACAACAGGGCGATTTTCCAAAACAGTATGTCTTCTTGGATGACGGTTCCACCGATGGTTCGCTAGATATTGTGAGGTCAAAAACGGCAGATTGGGAAAATGTGATTATTAAAACTCAACCTAATTCGGGTTCAGCGGCTGCGACCAATGCTGCGATCAAATTGGCTAACCAGCCGTATCTTAAGTTTGTAGATGCAGATGATCTTTTAACTGAATATGCCACAATGGCTCTACTTAATGCTCTTAAGGCCAGTGATGCTTGTTTAATTTTTGGAGGCGTAAGGCGGTTCGCATCAGCATGTCAATTAAATTTGCAGGGTCCTTCAAAAGATGCAACCATAGATAGGATAGATGCTCCTCTCAGATTGGCGCTAAAAAACTCTCTATTCAATCCGTCACAATTTCTCGTTCGAACAGATGCTGTTCGTGCGGTAGGAGGTTGTGACGAAGGGGTAATTCATTCACAAGAGTACGGATTAACGCTGAGGTTGGCCCGAAGGTGGCCATTTCTCAGGCTTAACGACGTTGTAACCTGGTTGCCAAAAAAATCTGAAGGGCGTTTATCTACAAATGAAGGTCGACAATTGCAGCGTGTAACAAAAGCGGTCGCGCACTTCCTTTATGAAAATCCTGACTTGCCCTTTTCTATAAAAAGTTTTGCTTGTAAGCGGCTTGCTGGTCGGTCTTTAAAATATGTCCGTCGCCGTAATGCAGGAACTGGTGCAAGCCGATGGTATTTAAGATACCTTGCAGCTCAACTCAATCTAGTTAAAAATCATGCTGAGTTTGCTGCCGAGTGTGTTTTGGCCTTTGAGAGTGCTGAAAAATCACCGGTTGGCGAACAAGCCCCTAATTATTGAAAAGTTTGATGAAAACATGTGTGGCTTTGCTGGTGTAATTGACATAAAGCATGCGTTTGAAGCGCCGATGTTAGAAGATTGCGCCCGTGATATGGCATCTCGTATCGCGGCCCGAGGCCCCGATGATGAGGGGGTCTTCCTTGATAAAAAGGCTGGATTTGCAGTTGGTTTTCGTCGTTTATCGATTATTGACCTGAGCGATTATGGGCATCAGCCAATGATGTCGCAAGACGGACGCTACGTCGTGGCCTTCAACGGTGAAATTTATAATTTCAGTGAGATACGTGAAACTCTTGAAGAGGAAGGCCTTATAAGTTGGCGTGGAAGTTCAGACACCGAAGTGCTNCTTGCTGCAATTTGTTCTTATGGTTTAGACAAAGCGATCCATCTTTTTGATGGCATGTTTGCTTTCGCACTTTGGGATATCAAGACAAGTCGCTTGCATCTTGTACGTGATCGTTTAGGCGAAAAGCCGTTGTATTATGGTTGGTGTGGCAGTCACTTTCTATTTGGTTCTGAGTTGAAGGCTTTTACTGCGCACGTCGCATGGCAACCAGAGATTGAAGAACGAGCTCTTACCGCGTTCCTACGTTATTCATACGTTCCTGAACCGTTCTCAATATATCGTGGTATATTCAAACTGCGTCCAGGCCATCATGTACGACTTGACGTAGCAAATATGGTTCCCTCTATTTTACCAAAACCAATTCCGTATTGGTGTCCCAGAGAAAATTTTGAGGTGAGCCAAGTCAAAAATCAGTGCATTGAGGAAAATGAAGCATTAGATAGATTGGAAAATTTATTAACCGATTCGATAAAACGTCGGCTTACTGCTGATGTTCCGCTAGGGGTTCTACTTTCCGGTGGGATCGACTCCTCTATAATTACAGCGTTAGCGCAAAAAGAGACAGACGGCACGATAAAAACATTTACTCTTGGCTTTGAAGATCCGTCCTTCAGTGAAGTAACGCATGCCGCTAATATAGCCAAAATACTTGGCACAGATCATACATATCTGATTTCTAGTGAAAGCTCCATTTTACAAATGGTTGGAAGGGCGTCTGAATGTTATGATGAGCCCTTTGGCGACATAAGCCAAATACCAACGATGCTTTTGGCGGATATGACCCGTCCCCATGCCACAGCNGTATTATCAGGAGATGGCGGTGATGAACTCTTTGCAGGTTACCCAAGATATGGGGCTATATTGGACAGCTATAGAGGAAATAATCGTGGAAAACGCATGAGTTTTTCGTTGGCGTCATCGATTTTGCCTGCAGGTATTTTAAATAAGTTAAAAAGCTTTGCCGGGCGCCCCTCTCGATTAGGAGATAAATTTTTTCGGATGATAGAGGAAGTTACTGCAGATACGCCCGAGGCAATGCAGGCGCTTTTCATGTCTCGATGGAGAATGGTTAATTCAGTTAGTAAATTAGATGAACTCGGGTATTTCGGTGATCCAAACTTTTGGCCAAGTATTGGAGATGATCTGAGTCGGCTAACGTATGCTGACTCTCAAACGTATTTGCCGGGAGATTTATTAGTCAAGATTGATCGAGCAAGCATGTTCGTAGGACTTGAAGTNCGTTCTCCTTTCTTGAATCATGACCTTATAAGCTTCGCATGGTCGTTACCTTCTGATTTTAAAAGGCGCGACGGGTCGGGGAAATATCTCCTTCGGCAATTGTTGAGCAAGTACGTTGCACCCGAGCTGTACGAGAGGCCAAAGCANGGTTTTGAGCCACCNATGGCNTGTTGGCTTCGTGGACCCTTGCGTGAGTGGGCGGAANCTCTCTTGAATGAGCAAAGTCTAGCGCGGGATGGCTGGCTGGAGTCAGAGCCGATAAGGAATATTTGGGCNGAGCATCTGGCAGGTTTTCGCGACTGGCATTTTGAGCTCTGGAATGTTCTGATGTTCCAAGCTTGGCGAGATACTTGGCGTGTGTAAGGTCAGATNTCTTGNCNGGTCANTTGATATAGGTGCANTCTAATTAGGACGAGGAGTTGACAAATTAATGCNTGCTATTCAAAGAGTAGGATAAAAACTAATGGTGAAGAATTGACAGCAAATGTCTGCTAGAAGGGGATGCGCGATCTGANNCGTAGATTTAGNCNCTATGNAGNTTTTCAGAACTTGCTCTGGAAAAGNTGATGGANGTNTTGCTAAANAATGAGCCAATTTTTGTAATGGAATAAAATAGTAGTGAATTATCTAAGCTATCCCATNCATAATTATACAGCTGTGGAACAATCAGCAATAGCATTTGCAAAAGGATACGCAATGAAAAGTGGTATTGAAGGAGTTTTATCTCTTGATAAGAGACGAAAACAGCGATGGGCATCNGCCGTAATTCNAATGAAAGAAATTTAATGGCATTTCCGGGAAAGGTNAAAATTGTTGAGGTGGGTCCNCGTGATGGGTTGCAAAATGAGAAAAGGATCGTGCCTCTTGAGGTGAAGGTAGAATTTATAGAACGCNTAGGGGAAGTGGGAATTGNGNCGATGGAAGCAGGGAGCTTCGTTTCGCCAAAATGGATCCCNCAAATGGCTAACACTAAAGATGTATTCGCCCGTATATCTAGAAGGCCAGGCGTTAAATATTCAGCTCTAATACCCAATATAAGGGGNTTTGAACANGCATTAGCGGCTAAGGCTGATGAAGTTGCTATTTTTTCTGCCGCTACCGAGAGCTTCTCNCAAAAAAATATTAATTGCTCTATTGCAGAAAGCTTGAATAGGTTCAGACCTGTGGCAGCGGCGGCAATGTCGGTGGGTATTCCATTACGTGGTTACATATCATGTGGTCTTGGGTGCCCCTATGAAGGCGAGGTTTCTGTTGAATCGGTAGCTAACGTAGCGGCCACCTTAGAAGCTATGGGGTGTTATGAGATTTCCTTAGGCGATACCATTGGCACAGGTACACCTTTGAAAGCACGGGCGATGGTTGAGGCAACTTTAGAGCATGTTCCTCTCAGTAAAATCGCAATTCATTTCCACGATACATATGGTCAGGCTTTGGCAAATATCCTTGCCTGTCTTGAATTAGGTGTATCGGTGATTGATAGCTCTATTGCTGGGCTTGGTGGTTGCCCCTACGCGAAAGGNGCTAGTGGGAATGTAGCAACTGAGGACGTCATTTACATGTTAGAGGGTATGGGTATTGAAACTGGAGTGGACCTAAAAAAGCTTNATGCGGTAGGGCAGTTTATCAGTGAATATCTNGGGCGTCCGTCTGCTTCAAAGGTTGCGACAGTTTTCTGTCNNAATGGGCAGGCCAGCCGGTGAGTATTTTGCATCTCAAAAAACTATGTGTGGGAGTCCGTGATATTGAACAATTACGGACGATACAGATGGCTAGATTGAAAAAAGGGCGAGATGGTGAATCCAAGCTATGGCATAGGACACGGAATACGCCACGTCGCATTAGCGAATTACTTAACGGGGGCTCATTATATTGGGTAATAGGTGGTTTTATTTGTGCTCGCCAGCTTCTGAAGGGAAATGACTCATACGTGGATGAGAATGGTATACGACAATGTNTGCTGTTGTTAGATGGAGATGTTGTTCCGACAGTGCCGAGNCGCCATCGGCCCTTTCAAGGGTGGCGTTACTTGACCTCAAAGGATGCACCGCCAGACTCAAATGNAGAGGGGCAATCAGATAATATGCCTNCTGAAATGGCTCGGGAGCTGAGGGACTTAGGTTTGCTGTAGGTATGCACTAAANCAAAGAGAGTAACCCGTAAGTTATTTATAATGCCATNAAATTTAAGCACCTAAGTGCGCAAGAACNNCATCTTAATACGGTTTCNATACAATGCACATTTCATGGTTANTTGGCCGTAATAAAAATCTACAACTTGGTGGGGTTTGGGGNGTCGCCATAGACATCCTGCGGGTCAAAGACTTTCTCTGGTTCTTCGAAGTTCAATGTGATTGGTGANTTGGGAATAGACCCAGTGGGNACTGAACGATAAAAGCAAGAACGGTAACCGACATGACAGCTTGCTCCATTTCCTGCAACCTCGACCCTAAGCCATATGGCATCCTGATCATCATCTATGCGCATTTCTANTACTTTTTGCACTAATCCGCTNGTGGCACCTTTATGCCACAGCACCTGCCTGCTCCGGCTCCAATAGNANGCTTCACCAGTTTTTATTGTGTTGGTAAGGGCTTCAGCATTCATATATCCGTGCATNAGTAATTCGCCACTTTCTGNATCCGTNGTNATAACCGGAATGACGCCGTTATCGTCGAATTTGGGTGCCAAACGTTCTCCCTCCTCGACTTGCTCAACTGAGGCACGGGTTGCAAAATGTGTGTATGTCATGTCATTTGCCATAGTTTATTAATCCTAAATACTCATTAGCGTTTGAGTTTGCTGTGATATATAACCGCTTGTCCGCTACGGCAAGCAATCATTGTTTAAGGGCATGTTACCAAGATGGCTATAACAATATACAATTCCTATTCTGGAGAACGTGAAGTCTTCGTACCGCATGATTCGAAACGTGTGACGGTTTATGTTTGCGGGCCAACGGTCTATAATAATGCTCACATTGGCAATGCTCGTCCCGCAGTGGTTTTTGATGTTTTAGTTAGGTTGCTACGGCACCTCTACGGCAGTAAACACGTAATCTATGCTCGGAACATCACAGATGTAGATGATAAAATCAATGCTGCAGCAACAAGTGAAGGTGTGCCAATCAGCACAATCACCGAACGATATATCAAGATATATCATCGGGATGTAGCGGCTCTTGGAGTTTTGCCGCCAAATTTTGAACCGAGGGCAACCGATCATATAGAAGAGATGAAACTTATGATTGAAAGGCTGATTTCGAAAGGACATGCCTATGCAAGTGGTGGGCATGTGCTCTTTGATGTGTCCTCGTATCCGGAGTATGGTGCGTTATCAAAATGCAATCAGGATGAGATTATTGCCGGTGCAAGAGTGGAGGTTGCCCCATATAAGAAAAATCCATCTGATTTTGTTCTTTGGAAACCGTCGGTTGATGGGCAGCCTGGATGGGCAAGTATTTGGGGTGTCGGGCGTCCAGGCTGGCATTTAGAATGCTCTGCAATGATCGAAAGTCATCTTGGTGAAACCATTGACATCCACGCAGGAGGTCGAGATCTTTTGTTCCCGCATCATGAGAATGAAATCGCGCAAAGTGTGTGTGCGCATGATGGGAAAACGTTTGCACGTTATTGGATGCACAATGGTTTCGTTAATATTGATCATGAAAAGATGTCAAAGTCTGTTGGCAATATTACGTTAGTATCTGATCTTCTTGATGAGGCTCCCGGTGAAGCAATCAGATACGCATTGCTCTCTGCTCATTATCGGCAACCTCTAAGTTGGTCGAGTGCCAGTCTTTCTTTGGCGAGGCGTAATTTAGATAGGATCTATGAAGCATTGAGGCTTTTAGAGGATGTGCGTCTCGAGGCGTCTCCTATTCCAGCACCAACGGTACTCGCAGCTCTTGAGGATGATCTAAATACTCCCAAAGCCATGGCGGAAATGGCAGCGCTAGTGCGCTTGGCAAATACTGCACAGGACGAAAGGGCACGGAGAGAGGCAAAATCCAGTCTGATTGGATCGGGGGCCTTGTTGGGTATATTAGAACACGACCCGACTAAATGGTTTGCGCAGGGAGTTGAGGTTGATACAAATGAGATCGATGAATTGATTGAGGCCCGTAATTCTGCGCGTGAAGCTAAGGATTATAAGAAAGCCGATCAAATTCGTGATGACTTGAATGCGCGCGGTGTTGTAATTGAGGATAGCAATCTGGGCACTACATGGAGAATCACGAAATAGTTAGCCGCTAAATGCCAGGCGCACCTATTGTCATCCCCCCACATACGTGAATCGTCTGTCCTGTAATATAACTAGCCTCATCAGCCACAAGAAATTTNACTGCATGGGCTATATCCTCGGGTATCCCTAAGCGTCCCACTGGCGTCGCTTCAACTAATTCTTGATATTGCTTGGTTCCTGGGGGATGATTTCGNAGAAAAAGTTCTGTTTGAATGGGGCCAGGAGAAACCGCGTTGACAGTTATGCCTGCTGAGCCAAGTTCTAAAGCCCAACCCCTACTGAAGCTCACCAATCCCGCTTTAGCAGCTCCATAGGCCGTNCGGTCTTCCTTGCCCATCATAGCGCGAGANGCCATGTGTACGATACGCCCGAACTTTCGCCTCCGCATNCCNGGTATGACGGCTTGGCTGCATATGAGTGCGCCTCTCAGATTTACATTTATCTGCTTGTCAAAATCCGTGAGAGTAGTGTCCTGAGCGCTAGCGGGTATTGAATATCCTGCATTGTTTACCAAAATGTCCACCTGATGCTCTGTGACTATATCCGCCAGGGTTTTTACAGCAGCCGTGTCATTCTCTAAATCAANCTTGTAGTATAAACCNGGAAAGGTATGCTCCGGGTCACTGCGGGCGATCCCAATGACAGTTTTGCCATCAAGACTTAGGTTTTCAGCNATTGAAAGTCCTATTCCTTTACTGGCCCCTGTGACTATTGCNGTACGTCCCATTTATCCCTCGACTATATATCATGGTATTAGTTATTCGGGTTGAGGTATATTTTTTATATGCAGGNTTAGCAGTATCACAAAAGGNTGANNCCGTGGAAATTGAAAAGAATAGGTTCAAACGTGCAATACAAAAACGCGAAATACAAATAGGCCTTTGGACAGGCCTTGCAAACCACATATCAATGGAAATCCTTAAAGACGCGGGATTCGANTGGATCCTCATTGATATGGAGCATTATCCAAATGAGATTCCTTTGCTCGCAGGACAACTGCAAGCACTCGAGGGTGGCAGTGCTACGCCAATTGTGCGGCCGCCCTGGAACGATCCAGTATGGNTTAAAAGAATNTTNGACCAAGGTGTCTTTAGTTTGCTNTTTCCNATGATCCAGACAGCAGGGGAAGCTGAATTGGCNGTAGCAGCAACTCGATACCCACCGAAAGGTATTCGTGGTGTTTCCTACAATCACCGAGGCAACCGGTTTGGGCGTGTAAGTAATTACCTTGAAAAAATTGAAGATGAGCTATGCGTNCTTGTTCAAATTGAGACGCAANAAGCACTAGCTAACNTAGAAGATATCGCTTCGGTCAATGGTGTTGACGGTGTTTTNTTTGGTCCGGCCGATTTGTCATGTGATATGGGATTTCCTGGACAACTTGGTCATCCGGATGTTTCAAAAGCNATTCTGANCGGCCATGNAGTAGTTAAAAGACTCGGGAAACCNACAGGAATTCTCACAGGAATTGAGAACGATGCCANAATGTTTATAGAGGCCGGCATGAACTTTGTTGCGGTCGGTTCTGATTTAGCACTTTTAGCGCGTGGCTCGGAAGCGCTGCGTAANAAGTTTTAGTGAAGNGAGTGTTGCCGTGAACAAAGTACTTGTGTTGGGGAAAATACACGATAGTGGAATAGCAATGCTTCGTGACGTGGGTGAGATAGTAGTTAAAGAGCTGGCCGAACACTCNAAGGATATATTTAACGAATTGTCAGACGCAGATGCGATTATTGTGCGCATGACAAAAATCACTCGTGAGATTGTAGAGTCTGCACCAAACCTAAAAATAGTTGCCCGACATGGTGTTGGTTATGAGGCGGTGGATATAACTGCGCTTACAGATTTTGGCGTGCCGTTGACCATTACTGGTNANGTAAATTCGGTNGCAGTCTCTGANCATACATTAGCGCTNATGCTATCATTAGCGAAANAAACAGTGATTTACGATCAGGCCGTTCGTATGGGGAACTTTGGTATACGTGATGGTTTTGGTAGCAGCGAGCTTCTGGCGAAAACTATTTTATTAATAGGTTTCGGGCGTATTGGAAAAGCAACNGCGGTTCGGGCACGTGGCTTTGGTATGAGGGTTTTGGTNGCAGATCCTTTTGTCAGCCGTGAGAATGTAGAGGCANAGGGTTACAATTATGTAACTAATTTTCGCGATGTCTTGGGCGAGGCAGATTATGTTTGTATTCACGTACCGAAAAGGCCCGAAACAGAAAATTTGATTTCTACAGAGGAGTTTAAAATGATGAGGGAAACCGCATATGTAATTAATGTTTCGCGTGGGGGTATTGTAAATGAGCCTGCGCTGGTTTGTGCTTTAAAAGAAGGCTTGATAGCAGGNGCTGCATTGGATGTATTTGAGCTTGAACCACCAAACCTNGAAAATCCACTCNTAAAGCTTAACAATATTGTTGTCAGCCCACATTGTGGCGCATTTACGAAGGAATGCGCAANGAGAATGGCGATNGCATGTGCGCGGGCAGTTCTCNATGCTTTTGAGGGCAGGTTTGATCCTCAGTTGGTTGTAAATAAGGAAACATTACTGGACAAAATGCAATAGACTGAAAAAACATTCCCCCCAATAGTATGCGTTTAAAGCNTTACGAAAATCNGAAGATTCATTTTAATCGAATTTGATAATTTCTCCAGTTGCGGCAGCCTTCACAGTGTTTTCAAGAATTTCTACTCCGTGTANAACATCTTNAATGGGTACTGGAAAATCNGCACCCGTTTGCACTAAGTCTGCGAANGCCTCAAGCTCAGCTTTTTCAATATCAACATATTCGAATTCGGTTATTTCTGGGGTTTTCCGTAATTTGCAGGTTGCCAAGGTCCTCTCCCCGCGCATTTCTGCCCAACCTTTNGAGCCGGCAACGTGGAACCTCCAATAATTNGCGGTTACGGCAATGCAGGTTAGATTTCCGGTTACGCCACTTTTGAAACGAAAATTAAGGCTNGTACAGTCGTCNCTGTCACTATCCAGGACGCGNGTTTCGGAAGAGGCATGTAAGGTTTTCACATGTCCCGCCGCCATCAACATCAGATCAAGTACATGTACACCTTTCCCGCACATNACCCCGGCTGGGTTTTCTTCTCTAGTAGACCTCCATCCTGCTTTTTGGTCATAACCGGCATGTCCAGAATGAGCTCCCTCTACATGCAACAGAGTTCCTAGTTCGCCTTTATCAATCATCTCTTTAATTTTAATAAGAGCAGGCTGAAAGCGCCGATTAAAGGCAACAGCCAGTTTTATCCCGGCTTTTTCGCAAGCTTCGACAGCAGATACGGCGCTCTCTTTCGTCAGAGTAAAGGGTTTTTCGCAGAAAATATGTTTGCCTGCAGAGGCAGCCTGTTCCACGTGTTGACCGTGTACGGAATGCCCAGTTGCAACAATGACAGCTTCAATGGCATCGTTGCGTAAAGTTGCCTCATAATTANTGGAAATAGGGATACCAGTTTTCTCTGCAAATTCNGTATACTTTGAGGGGTCACGGGTTANCATTTGAACAATTTGGATCTTATCGCTTTTATTGTGAACCGAATTGATTAATGTTTGGCCCCAATTTCCAAGTCCATAGATGGCTGTTTTCAGCATTATAGCACTCTACCTGTTGTTTTAATGGGTGTNTTTTTCATGGGGTATTATCCCCAGTACTNNTGCCCTGTAATGNAGCGATGGTGTACGCGGNAAACCAAACCAGTTAAATTAAGACTGTGTCAACAGATAAAAATNTTTTGGGGGAGAAGGATCTTATGGNGAGTGNAACTAAAACTGAAGGTGCCCAAAAGGCTGGCCTCGGGGTTGTAGCGTGGAAAATGGACGAAGTCGAAAAGGTTGCAGCAGGTACGGGGTATTCCACCGCTCATGGCGGAGTNATAGAAGGCGAGCGGATGCTTGTTGGATATATCCANAAGCCTCGAGGAACTGGCTCTCGCATGCATAGCCACCCAAATGAGCAATTCAATTTTGTTTTACAGGGGACGCTCATGGGTGAGATTGACGGTATTCCGTTTAAAGCACCAAAAGGCACATTAGTGCACGTTCCTGCCGATGCTCCACACCAGATGATAGCAGACCCTGATGATGAGGATGTAATTTTTCTAGCGTTGAAGGACCTATCCCATGGAATTATCGGCATGGCTGTCGACGGCAAAATGAGTGGTCCTCACTTTGAAAANGGGTTTGAATAAAAAAACAGTAAGAAAAATAAAAGAANTCGTCTCCTGTGAGGACAAAGTACCAAGATAAAAAAGGTAAAACCAAATAGAAATGCAATGAGACTGGCAAGGGTGNTTNTAGTGCCGCGAAGAAGGGTGCNAAAAANAGCTGGGAGTTATTCTCTCCTGAANATCAAAAGGCTCTAAGTGAAATTAATTAGTATGATAAGGTATTTAGTATCCATTTGATCTTCAGCCTTTTCGCTACAATGTGCCAAAAGCGCAAAGACGGTGAGCGGGAGGATTTCTATTCACAGAGCTATTTTAAANATTTTTCGTTGTTAGGCGTGGTTTATTTGGTTCAAGTTGGCNTNAGNGAGGAATGCAATGTTTAAGANGTCCCAAAAAACTTTTGTTTGCGGTGCTNTAAGTCTTACAGTATTTGCGTTGGCAGNGGCTCCGGCCNCGGCATGGAAGCCGTCGAAGGAAGTCGAATTAATAGCTCATGAAAAAACCTCAACTTCAACTTACGGCTTTGCATCGGCGGTTTTGGCTGCGATAAAAGAAGAAAAATTATTACCAAAGGGCGTCAGCTTGCGCTCTATAAGTGGGGTACGTGAAGGAACGGCTCGGGCTTTTGTAGGGGTTAAAAACAAAGGAAACCCCTATATAATGCAGGCACTTTCACCATCACAAATTAATAATCCGATTTTATCAAAATCTAAGG
Organism: Rhodospirillaceae bacterium; assembly: GCA_002718015.1. Taxonomy (GTDB): domain Bacteria; phylum Pseudomonadota; class Alphaproteobacteria; order UBA8366; family UBA8366; genus UBA8366. The sequence continues at coordinate 17,559 of PBCW01000028.1, read as the reverse complement.
TCGATTATAAATTATTTCGGGGCGTGGCGATTATGGTAGTCGCGCCGCTAAATCTCACCGTTCCTAGTAAATCGCCATACAAATCGATGAAAGACATTGTTGAAGACGCGAAAAAACGCCCGGGCAAAGTAATTCATGGAGGCAGTACCTATGGAAACGTGGCTTCGTTAGTGGGTGAAATGTGGGCGCGTGAGGCAGAATTCAAACAAACATATGTGGCCTACGAAAAGCAGGGAATGCTTGAACTATTGGGTGGGCACATTGCTTATGGTATGCATAATCCAGTTCAAATTGACAAATTTGTTAAAGCTGGGAAATTGCGCATCATTGCTGCTTCCAAAAAGTTGGGCACGTATCCGAAAGTTCCTACTTTCAAGGAAAGTGGGTACAAGTTTCCAGTTTTGGAACAGTATCGAGGTTGGTGGTTGTCAAGAGATGTTCCGGATGACGTAATCGCTTTTTATATCAGTATTATGGATAAAGTTCGAAAGTCCGCTATCTTTAAAAAGTATGAGAAGAGCCACAACATGACATCAACATGGGTGACAGGCAAGGCGCTGGATAAAATATTGGCTGAGGAATACAAAAGTTACTATAAGCTAAACACCGATCTTAGGTTGATTGGTAAGAACAGAAAACGTTAAACAAACAATATTTAAAATAAAAAACTTCACTATTTTGGTTNAAATAGCAATGTTATATTACAAAATCACTTATAATATATTAGTGGTAGTAAAATAAAAANATATTAATACTATCTATTTTTTATTAAAAATCGTATCTTATTTTATGTTTTTGCTGTATTGAGTATTTTATACCGAAGTGAATTATACAACTTTTTCCAACTAATCGGACTGGCAGCTTAAATAACCGGGTATTTTTTGCCACAGCATAAGTTTTTGTACACATCAGGATAAAATCTAACCGGAACAATGGAGGAATGTAATTATGTCCGTTAAGGCAATCAAGGCTGGTCGCATTCTCGATTGCACTGGGGCCAATCCAATCGAGAATGGGGTTGTCGTTATTGATGATAAGCATATTAGCGCTGTGGGGTCTGAAAAAAGTGTAGAGATTCCTGCGGGCGCTGAAACTATTGATGCCTCCGGCAAAACCGTCATGCCGGGTATGATGGATATTCACCTCCATGTAGGTATGTTCAACAACCGTACATTTAAGAACTATCGTGTAGCCCAGTGGGAGGTAACGCCGCAACAACAGCAAATGTACATGCTGTTTCATGCTCAGCTTTGCTTTGAAATGGGTTTCACCACGCTGCGCGATATGGGGCTAATATCGTCTCGTGGATTGATGATACAAGAGACTTGTGCCGTTCGTGACATAATCAATGCAGGTTGTTTGGATGGTCCGCGCATGAAGGTCTCCGGATTTACCATTATGACCTGTTCACATTTGGAACTTATCCTTCCTAAAGCAGCTTTGCGTCATGATGCCGCCACCGGTGATGGTCCGTGGGAGCTCCGCCGCCAGGCCCGTCTGGCCGTGCGTCAGGGCGCTGACGTTATTAAAGCGTGTCACTCTGGTGGCGGCGGTACGGACGATGAGGAGCCCGATGTGCGTAATATGACGTACGAGGAACTTGAGGCCATTGTTGATGAGGCTCATGCACTACTTAAGCCCTGCGCATGTCATTGTTTCACACCCGAAAGTCAGAAAAATGCAGTAAAAGCTGGCGTCGACACCATTGAACATATGGTGTTTCACACTGATGAAACACTTGAAATGATCAAAAGCGCTGGAAAGCCAATGGTTCCAACACTTCTTCACCGCACGGATCACGCTATTGATATCCGTCGTGATATCGGAACCCCACAATTCACACTCGATAAGATGAAACAAATACAGCCATACTGCTATGAGACGTTCCAAAAAGCGCATAAGCTTGGCATAGATATAGCTATGGGCACCGATATGGGTTTTGAGCCGGGCTTCGGAACCAACGCTCATGAGTTAGAGGTTTATGTAGACCTTGGGATGAGCCCGATGGATGCATTACTTACCGCTACTCGTAATGCAGCAAATGCCATCGGGGTTGGCAAACAACTTGGCACGCTAGAAAAAGGTAAGCTTGCTGACGTGCTAGTTGTTGATGGAAACCCTCTTGAAAATATCAAAGTATTGCAAGATCGCGAGAAGATGCAGATGGTGATGAAAGAAGGTATTATTTATATCGACCGTCGTCCTGGTTCACCACGTAAGGAGATTATGACTGCTAAACCAGATAGCTGGGCAAAAATTGATGCATAGTTTCAAGGACGCACAAATAAACGATCTCAATTGATGTGTCATTGGCCTGTTATTGGGTGATTGGTTAATTATTTAAAAATTTTGATCGAATAATATCTCAAGTTTTTTGGTATCAATTGGTTACGCATTGGCAAAATGGTATAATATTTGTTTTAACACCAGCGGATATTGACATGGCAGGTTTGTCTGCAGAACAGATTACTCAATTTCGTGCAGATGGATTTTATTATCCACTGGATGGTTTAAGTGCGACAGAGGTTGGTCAGTTTTGCGAAGGACTGTCGATGACTGAGGAGCACATTGGAGTTCCTCTGGCACATGCAGATGGAAAGTTCAGNCATAACCTGCACACATTATGCCGTTGGACTGACGAATTGATACGGCATCCCGTAATTTTGGATGCGATAGAAAGTCTAATGGGGCCAAATATCATCCTTTATACCTGCCGTGCATTTATTAAGCCGCCCAANTCGCTTGGCATTACGGCATGGCATCAGGATTCTACTTATTTTGGTCTCAGACCTTATGATCACGTGACTGCATGGGTAGCACTTTCGGATGTAGATTCAGAGAGTGGACCAGCAGAATTTGCTCGCGGTAGTCATATTCGTGGACAGTTGTTGCAGGAAAGTAATGTAGTAAAGAATAGCGTTAATACTGCGGGTCAGATCACTGTCGAATGGTTTGACAAATCTGATACTGAGTGTGCCATTTTAAAGCCGGGGCAATTTTCCTTGCATCATACTTGCACGTTACATCAATCGGCACCAAACAAGTCCAATCGTCCACGCATTGGGTTGGCGCTAAGCTATGTTTCTACGCGAACGCGTAATACTGGGTCGTTCCGAATGCCTGCAACTCTTGTTCGTGGTGAGGACGAATATGGAAATTTTGACTTGCAGCCTCGTCCCGAAGAAGATTTTGGTCCTGAGGAAACACGTCGCCACGCCGCATCTCATGCAGTCTTTCTTGAAAATTTTCATGAGCAACGCAAGCTCCACGAAAAAGGCTTGCCAGCTGTAGGCTCATAGAAGAAATCCAGGGATGCTAGCCTTTGATGTACATTGAATAGTTATTGGCAAGTCTAGCAAAAAGACACCCAGATATAGGCACCGATCACTGTCAAATGTATCGTACCACGACGGCGCAAATTGAAGGCGTCTTCGGCCAACGGTGGTCCAGTTTTTTTTAGAGTATGAACAGAAAGAAAGGAATGGGATGGGGAGCATCAAAAAAGTTGGCTTTGTTGGGATCGGTAATATGGGTAATCCAATGGCTCGTCATTTAGTAAATGCTGGTTTTGACATTACAGTCATGGATAAGCGAGCAGATGTAGTAGAAGCTTTTGTAAAGGCCCATCATTGTGATAGCACTGAAAATTTTATGGAGCTTGGCCAGTCCGTTGACGCTGTTATTACGATGTTGCCGACAAGTGAGATAGTGCGTGCCGTTATTCTTGGTGATAGTAATGGAAAAGGTATTGCAGATGGCATGAGTGAAGGAAAACTTGTCATCGATATGAGCACATCGAACCCGGCTGATACACTGGCATTAAATGAGGTATTGATTACGCGGGGTATTGGATTGATAGATGCCCCCGTTGCTGGAGGTGTTGTTTTTGCAAATAATGGCTCTTTACTTATTACCTTAGGTGGATCACAAAAAAATAAAAATCGTGCTATGTCGCTTTTCGAAGCGATGGGCTCGGAGATTAGTGATTGTGGAATATTAGGTGGGGCCCATACCATGAAAGCTCTCAATAATTTTGTGAATGCTGCAGCATTGATAACTGGTATTGAGGCTATGTCAGTGGCGCTCAAATTTGGACTGGAACCGGGGGTTGCAATTAGTGCACTGAAGAGTGCGTGTACCGGGCGAAACAATCCTATCGAGAAAAAAATTGAAGGGCATATTTTGAATGGGAAGTACGCAACGGGGATGCCTATCGGGCTAATCGCTAAAGATATAAAAATTGTGGTTGAAAGTGCCGAAGCACTCGGTGCTTTTACACCAATTGCAAAAGAAACATTGCGACTTTGGGAGCAGGCAAGAGATCAATTTGGTTTCGATCCTGATCAATCAGAAGTGGGAAGATTATGGGAGTCCAAAACTGGAATTAAATTCTAAAATGGGTTGGGCTTAAAAGTGCCCGTATCTTTTAAAAAACCAACAAATATATTAATTAGTATCGCGCTAGCGATCGCAGCGTATATCGTCTACTGGCCTTACGCCATTGATGATGACCCTTCATACTATCATGCAGCTGCACTTCTGGTTGTGGCAATTACCTTTTGGAGCACACATAAACTACCGGAACATGTGACTGCTCTTATTCTGATGTTAGGTGCGGTCCTTTTGTCAGTTTCGCCCCCCTCCACAGCATTTTCTGGCTTTGGATCAGGGGGCACTTGGTTGACATTTGGAGGCCTTATCATAGGAGCGGCGATTTCCAATACTGCGCTGGACAAGCGAATCGTGGACANTATTCTTCNGCGGATTAAGCTTGGTTATGGCGGGACNATTGCAGCCNTAATGTTATTAAGNTTTNTNCTCGCAATCATTATACCTTCGACTATTCCACGGATACTTTTGCTGATGCCCATTGCATTGACGGTAGCCGGACGCATGGGNTTCGAAATGGGTAGTCGAGGGGCAAATGGTATNGCAATGACAGTGGGAGTTGGTAGTTTTCTCCCAAGTTGGTGTTTATTACCTGCTAATCTTCCGGTTGTNGTGCATATTGCTGCTATTGAAACGATATACGGGCTAGCACCTAATTATGGTGAGCANTTTTTGATCCATTTTCCTGTGATGGGTCTTTTGCGAGGTGCGGTGTGTGGTCTTGTCTTGTATTTTCTATTCAGGTCAGATGCTAGGATCGTACAACATCANGCANCGATAAAACCACTTAGTGTGCAGGGNNTTCGGCTGTTATGGTTATTGGCAATTACATTGGGGTTTTGGGTAACTGACTTTTGGCATGGTATTGCGCCGGGTTGGATAGCATTAGCCGCTGCGATTATTATTCTTATGCCGTGTTCAGGTATGCTNGATGAGGACGCATTTCGCAATAAGATAAATTTTGGCCCTGTAATCTACATCGCCGGCATCTTAAGCCTTGGTGCAATATTATCTAATTCTGGCCTTGATGCATGGCTTTCCAGTTATGTGATTGACCTGCTTCAGTTTGAAAAGGACCGGGATGCAATTAACTTCGGGCTTATCTTAGGGATCGGACTTTTCTCCTCCATGGCAATGACAGCACCGGGTGCCCCGGCACTTACAGTCCCACTTGCCGAAGCTCTTGCAGGTGCTACAGGAATGCCTCTCCTAACGGTACTTATGNCAGAATTAACTGGGCAGTCCCTAGTATTACTTCCGTATGCTGCTCCCCCTGCAGCAGTNGCGNTNATCGTTGGTGGCGTACGGATTGTTGATGCTGTTAAAAGCATGTTTTTTACAACAATAGCTACAATAATTTTTCTGACACCCATTCAATATTTTTATTGGGTAACCATCGGCTTANTTGAGTAGGCCAGTTGATTTTATTGTGTGTCATTTTCCCATCTATGCATTCAAATCAATTATAGATTTAGTGTAGTTTAGATAGAACAATTATTGTAANGAGTTAAAACTGAAGTTAGCGGCTCTGCATGTAGGGATGCTCAAGCTATGCCTAGTCATTCTGCAATGAAGGGTAACGAAATTGCCCTTTCCAAGCGCTCCACTGGATGTTGNAAAAAAAATCGTGGTGTAAAACGCAGGTAAATCACCATTTGATCAACCACTTGAAGATCGGGAAAAAATATCCGAGGCGGATTATCTGGAAAGTAGATGAAAAAATTAAATCATTAGGGTTTCGGAAATCGTTAAGAGTAATAAAGCTTTAAATTTAAGACCCTGAAGTGAGGGTTTCTTGGTCATCCAACATTTTAGAAACTATTGCGCTGATAGGGGGACATGCAATGGTTGATGAGCTTACCACGGGAGCCAATGAATACTATTTGCCACATNTTTNTTAACACCGTTCAGCTTAAATCTGAAGCCAATCGAGTTCTTTGCAAAAATTTACAGTTTCACCGACAACAACAAGGGCAGGGGTAAGGATCTCTTTNCTGTCGCGTGCCGCATCTTGTAGGGTTGATACTACTACCTGTTGGTCTGGGAGGGTGGCCCTACTGACAAACGCCACTGGCTCTTCTCGAGAGCGGCCAGCATCCATGAGNAGTTTNGTAATCTCGGCTATATTTCTCAGTGACATATAAAATACTAAAACCTGTGANCCTTCCGAGACCGCTTGCCAATCTACAGAGGTTGAGGTNACTGTNTTTGCATTGTGACCGGTCAAGAATGTAACAACTCGGCTTTTAGCGCGATGAGTGAGTGGTATTCCAGCGTAGGCTAATCCACCAATGCCAGAGCTGATGCCAGGAACAATACGGAACGGTATTTTCGCTCTCACTAAAGCTTGCGCTTCCTCTCCACCCCGACCGAATACAAATGGATCTCCACCTTTCAACCGCAAAACACGTTTACCTTCACCAGCTAATTGCACGAGTCGGTTCGTAATATCCTCTTGGATATGAGACGGTTTACCCCCACGTTTACCTGCGTAAATTAATTCAGCANTATTGGGTGCACCTTTTAGTATAACCTTGGTAACAAGGGCATCGTAAACAATGGTATCTGCATGACAAAGAGCGTGCCATGCCAGNACGCTTATAAGCCCCGGATCTCCTGGGCCGGCTCCCGTCAGCCAGACGGTGCCAGGGTCGAATGGTGGAAGTTTGAAAGGAAAGTCGGTCATAGCTCTAAACTAGATTCGTTATAGTTTCGGTTGTAGGAAAATTATATGGAAGACGTTNTNATAAAAAATAAAAATACCTTGAAAAGGGGTTGGACCACGGGAGCATGCGCATTGGCCGCTACACAGGCTGCNTATACAGCGCTTTTGACTGGCACCTTCCCAGATCCAGTAAAAATTTCGTTGCCTCAAGGAGAAACTCCATCATTCCCACTTGCACTCGAAAATCTTGTTGGCGGAGTAGCGAAAGCAGGTATTATTAAGGATGCAGGTGATGATCCGGATGTAACTCATGGTGTTNTGGTGATCGCAGCTGTGCGCTTAATTAAAGACAATGAAGTAAAGTTTGTAGGTGGACAAGGTATTGGTAGAGTAAGTCTGCCCGGATTACCATTACCTGTCGGGGAGCCTGCTATCAACCCTAAACCGCGCGAAATGATNTGCTCTGCAATANGCAAGCTTGCGGATNATTATTCTCANGCTGGCGGAGTAGAGGTTGAAATTGCTATTCCGGGAGGAGAAGTGCTTGCGGAAAAGACATGGAATTCTAGGCTTGGCATTACGGGAGGCTTGTCCATTTTAGGCACGACTGGAGTGGTAAGACCATTTTCTTGTTCAGCTTGGATACACTCAATTCATCGAGGGATTGATGTTGCTCGTGCTAACGGGTTGCAGCATATAGCTGGATCTACCGGTAAGACGTCAGAGTCGGCTGTTAAAGAAATCTATAGCCTTCCAGTGCACGCTCTTGTGGATATGGGTGATTTTGCGGGTGGTATGTTAAAATATCTTCGCCATAATCCGGTGTCCCGAGTAACAATCGCTGGTGGTTTTGCTAAAATAACAAAGCTTGCTCAAGGATTTTTGGACTTACATTCTGGCCGTAGCCAAGTGGATTTTGAGTGGCTAGCGAGTTCGGCCGTTACATTGGGGGCCAATTCAGAGCTAATTGATAAAGTGCGTAATGCAAAAAGCGCTGGACGTGTGCTACAGCTATCACAACGGCATAATATTTCAATTGGTAACTGGGTTGCTGATCGTGCTGCAGAGACAGCACTCCGTGTTCTAGCCGACAGTCCCATTAAATTAGACGTCCGTGTTTTCGATCGGGGGGGGGCCTTGGTCGGGCAATCCAATTTATAATGTATAAAGTATTAATTCTTGGTGGCACGTCGGAAGGGGTCGCATTAGCTAAAAAACTTAGTGAAGACCCAATTTTAATTCCGATTACTTCGCTTGCTGGACGCACCCGTGGGCCAAAAATCGTGCAAGGGCTTCTTCGCCAAGGAGGTTTTGGCGGTGTTAAAGGATTGGTGGAATATCTAATATCAGAGGAGATTTTTGCGGTGTTTGATGCGACCCACCCGTTTGCCAGTCAAATAACTAAGAATGCTATTTCTGCATGTAAAAGCGCAAAAGTACCCCTCGTGAGGCTTACCCGAGAACCATGGGTGGCTGAAACTGGTGATGATTGGGACAACGTTGAAAGTATTGCGCAAGCAGCAAAGTCTATACCGGTTGGTGCACGAGTATTCGTCACCACTGGTCGGCAAGAGCTTGAGCCATATTTCAAACGTAATGATATCTGGACATTAGTAAGGGTCATCGATATGCCATCAAAACAACTTGAGTTAGGCAAAGGTAAGTTTATAGCAGGGAGAGGACCATTCTCGGTAGAGGAAGAAGTCGATTTAATGGGCGCTTATCGGGTTGACCTGTTGGTATCAAAAAATAGCGGCGGGCAATCCAGCTATGGGAAAATCGTAGCTGCTCGTCGGCTTGGTTTGCCAGTGATAATGGTTAGGCCGCCAGAATTAAATTTGGAAATTATTATTTACTATTCGCTTAGAGAAGCCTCTGAATGGTTAAGAGGGTACATCAATTAGGACTTTTTTGGACGCAATATATGAGCGTGGTGAGGATTATAAAGTGCGCTGTCATTGAAAGCTTTAGCATCAAGTACAGGACCAATAAGGATTAAGGCTGTGCGGGTGATTTTGGCGGCTCGTGCTTGTTTGGCCAGTGTGGCAAGTGTGCCGCGCAATATTTTCTGCTTTGGCCAACTTGCTTGGTAGACTATGGCAGCCGGGCAGTCAGCCCCATAAAACGGCTCGAGTTCAGTTCGAATTTTTTTTAAGTTTCTGATTGAAAGGTGTATTGCCAACGTAGCCCGTGTGCGCCCGAAATTTGCTAGTGTTTCATTTGATGGCATTTCGCTGGACTGCATGGCAGTGCGCGTCAAGATCAGGGACTGGCTGATCCCAGGAAGTGTGAGCTCTGTTTCTAAAGCTGCTGCGGCAGCTGCATATGCTGGAACCCCAGGTGTTACATCAAATGGGATACCACGTTCATTTAATTGTCGCATTTGTTCTCCAATCGCCCCATATAAAGAAGGGTCCCCAGAGTGGATTCGAGCAACGCTGAGATCACGGTCATAGGCGCTGGCCATTATTCCTATTATTTCATCTAACGTCATTGAGGCAGTATCAAAAACCTCAGCATCAGCCGGTGCATTACTTATGAGGGCTTTCGGCACTAAAGACCCCGCATATAAGCAGATAGGTGACTGCATAATATATTTCTTTCCGCGCACTGTTATGAGGTCTGGGTCGCCAGGTCCGGCGCCTATGAAATGTACTTTCATGATTTTGATGAATTTTCCTTAAATTTTGTTGCGTAGCCACGAGGCGTATATACCCGTTCTAGGCCGCATCCATTATCCAATTTACGAGTTTGATTGGACCCGACCAGTAGGACCGTAAACATATCTATTTTACTGGGATCAATCATTTTGAGCGTTGAGATATGGATTGTTTCTTCTGGTCGGCCTAATTGCCGTGCAATAACTAACGGAGTATCTAAAGATCGATATTCCGATAGTATTTTGAGTGCACTTTTTAAAAGAGATCTACGCTTATTTGAAGCTGGATTGTAAAGTGCAATTACAAAGTCAGAAGATGCCGCCGCTTTTAGCCGTTTTTTAATTTGGTAACTTGGTGTAAGTAAATCAGAAAGCGAAATAGCGCAAAAGTCGTTCCCAAGCGGTGCTCCAATACGAGCTGCTGCTCCTTGCAAAGCCGAAATTCCTGGAGAGACCTCTATATCTACCCATCGCCACTCGGGTTTCGCAATTTTATGTATTGTCTCAAAAACTAAAGCACCCATGGCATAAATGCCTGGATCACCGGACGAAACAAGCGAGACTATCCTGCCCTCTGCTGCGAGATCGAGAGCTGCTTGGACACGTTCTATCTCTTTGCCCAACGGAAACCCATGCAAAGTTTTAGTTTTCATTGCGGGACTTAATTGATCCAAATACCCACTGTAACCTACAATGTCAGTTGATTGGGCCAGCAGTGTTTCTGCCTCCAATGTTCGCCAACCTGTGCTACCAGGCCCTAAACCAACAATCGCAAGTTGGCCTCTCGCTCTGCCTAGACCCATGGCATCAATAGGGTTGATCGATCTTGCTATTGCACATGTCGCTCGTTCAGATTTTTGTTTTTCTATAAATAGGTCACTTTTTGAACCAGCAGCGGTTAGCGCCGCTGATTCTGCAACCCCGTGGCAACCTACTGCTTGGAAGACTGTGTCTGAAGGATTACGGATACGTCCTTTTTCAGATTCAAGTCGTGTGGCGTTAAAGAAACGAACTGGACGATCTAAAGTGGTGCCAAGCTTTAAAATAGCCGGTTCATCACATTTTAAATCCAAGGATACTATTACGGCAATCGCACTCAGGGAGATATTTGCCTCATTGAATGTCTTTTCTATTAGAGATTGAAGCTCTCCAGGATCGCAATTTCGTTCGCAACCAACGCCAAGTGCTAATACCTCCTCCGTGAAAATCAACTGATTGGGCCCGCCGGACTTTTTTTTGATCCCTGAAATGATTTGCAATGTTCCAGATTTTGACAGAGGAGGGCTGGCTGCTGTGATCCAGCCTGGTAAGTTTGCTGGTTGGATTTGAGATCCAGATAGCAATTGTGCAGTGAAGTGCTTTAAATCTTGGGGGTTTTGAAGATGATAGCCGGATGGTGGATCGTCTAGAGCGACTCCGAATTGAGTTTCACTAGCTGTGGTAATCGCAATCGTAGAATTAAGAATGTTGGATATTTCTGTTGCTATTCGGTTCCCCCCGCGATGACTGCCAAGTAATGGAACCGCAATACTTCCATCTTGGGCTACAGCGATTACTGGCGGTTCTGACGACTTGTGCAATAATAGTGGTGCTAAAGCACGTATGAGTATTCCGCTTCCGCATAAACCAATGATTGGCTGGGCCCTTTGGAATAATACTTGTAAGTGGGAACTGGTATTTTCGAAAAGCACATCTGCCCCGTTAATGCGCCCCACTAATCCGTGTATTTCACTCCTGGATAGTGAGTTTGCCAACTTGCGAGCGACCGGTAAGGCTGAGCCACTTATCACTACAATGGCTGGCACCCTTTCTAGTCGGCACGTCATATTTCTCCTCGCCTTTTAACAAGTATCATCGAAAAGTACGGCACTTCTGCTGGATCAACACTGTTCAAATTCTGTATTTTCTCATTCGGTAGTGTTGATCGTTCGATATAATATGATTTTTTTTCTAGGTTCATAGTTTCTAGTAAATTTCTTATTCGGGAAAAGTGTCTCCCTATTTTAATAATGGCGGCAGTATCAGCAACCTGTAGGCACGATTTTAAGGCTGTGTCCGGCAAAGGAGCTGGCAGAATGCTAAGAACGTCATTTCGGCCCGAAAGAGGCCGGCTCAATGATGTAGAACAGGACATTAATGAAGAAACTCCCGGCACCACTTTTATTGGACATTGTTCGGCTAGGCGAAAAAACAAATATTGAAATGAGCCATAGAAAAATGGATCTCCTTCACAAAGGACTGCTACATTTTTTCCCTCTCGCAAACGTTCAAGTAGCGTTTTAGCGGCCCGGTCATAAGCTTGCTGCGCCGGTTCGTGCTCTCGCAGCATCGGGATAGCTATGGAAATTTCCTCTTGTGATTCTTTGATATAATTAGACACTATACTCCTAGCGAAACTCGGTGTGCCTTCAAGACATGGATAAGCAATGACAGAAGACAGTTCTATGCAGCGAATCGCACTGATGGTTAACAAATCCGGATCGCCTGGGCCAACCCCTACACCATACAAAATACCCATCATTCTGTAATAGCCATGTAGCCTTTAGTCACACGCCATTGCAATGTCGGCATGAAGGTTTGCCAACCGGTATGTTTGCCCAATGGATGGGTTTTCGAAATGGNAATACGTGTCAGGTCACCCCCAAAGTTTNGGTTTAGCTTGATTAACATTGCCTCGCTTTCGGTGGTGACAGCGTTAACCACTAATCGACCTCCAACCCTAAGAGCTTGCCAGCAGGCTTTGAATACTCCCACGTTGGATAGGCCACCTCCAATAAAGATTGCGTCCGGAGTTTCTAGTTTTTCCAAAGCTTGGGGTGCTCTACCATTNATNATTTTCAGATCTGGTGTGCCAAGCATGACGGCATTCTTAGCNATAAATCGTAGGCGTTTTTCTTGGTATTCTATTGCGATGGCGCGTGACCGTTTATCGCGCCGCATCCATTCAATACCAATAGACCCGCAACCAGCCCCTACATCCCAAAGAATTTGTCCTGGTGCCGGCATTAAAGCAGTAATAGAAATCGACCTAATGTCCTCTTTCGTAATTTTACCATCATGAGAAAAAGCATCATCAGCAAGGCACGAGAGCCGCGATTGTTGAGCGTGCAACGGTTCTGCAATACATTCGACCGCAATTGTATGTAATGGATCAAATCCATTCTCCACCCAATCATAAGCTTTTCCATAAACAGTGCGTTCCGCCAGATTTCCCATGCGCTCAAAGACAGTTATATTGCTCTCTCCGTAGCCTCTTTTGACAAGTTTTTTGGCGACCATAGAAGGCGTTGACCCGTTATGAGCGAGAATTAAAAGTTTGGCCTGTGGCTGTATCACAACTTCAAGCAACGCGTCGTTGCGTCCATGAAGGGTAATAAAGTCAATCTCTTCAAAACCCCAACCAATACGGGCAGTNGCCAGGCTAAATGCTGATGGTGCAGGTATTACATTGATTTCTTCAATTGGCACCCATTTTTTTATTAGGTTTCCCACACCATAACAAAATGGATCTCCGGTTGCCAAAACACACACTTCTCGGTCACGNTATNGAATAAGGTCGTNCATTGAAGAATGTATAGGTNTTTTCCATGGTAAAAATNTTTTTTTCCCTTTAGGGANCATTGCGAGGTGTCTATGACCGCCGACAATTATGTCGGCATTATCGACAATTAGGCGTGCAGCAGATGAAAGGGACTCATAACCTTCCTCNCCAATCCCTATGAGGGATAACCATTGATTCATCATTGTGTATCCAAGATTATTGTATTTACAGCGGCAGCTGCCATGGCGCTGCCCCCTCGCCGGCCCTTTAGTGTCATAAATGGAATGCCATGTTCAATAGTAGAAAGTGCCTCTTTTGCCTCGGCGGCNCCCACAAACCCAACTGGAAACCCGAATATAGCAGCTGGCCGCGGTCCCCCTTCTTGNAGAATTTCTAANAACCTAAATAAGGCCGTTGGAGCATTCCCAATCGCAATTANNGAACCATGCAGGTCGGNTCTCCATGCGTCAACGGCGGCTGCNGATCTAGTCATATTTTTTTTTGGCGNGGTGGTTGGTAAAGTGCAAATGACCTCGTTCNNATGGATTAGNCTATCAGTCATTATCCCACTCTTAACCATACTGCAATCAGCGAAAATAGGCCTCCCNGAGNAAAGTGCNANGCTAGCTGCTTGCGCNATGTTTTCTGTTGCNCTCAGGTCGTCGGTGATTTCGGGCATACCGCAGGCATGAACGAGCCGCTGTGCTATACGGATTGAGCTTTTGGGAAGNCCTGAAAAGTTNGTTTCAGCGGTAAGAATATCAAAAGAGCGGCGATATATCGCTTGAGGGTCACTTAAATAATGCATCCTGTAGTCTATCTGCCCAAGCAAATGCAATCAATTATCGTTCATAGGNTTTGAGCACAGTTTTTGGGAAAGTGAAAACTTTGCGCTGGCCGAGAAGNAAAANCNTATAATCATTACNGAACAAAGATTCAATTGTTGGATGAGAGATGTCAAGCCCTCCTGTATACGTTCCAAAAGCAGGCAATATAAGCCTATCAGTTCCATCTGANATGAAACAGCGGGCACTCATTTTTTTCCCTTTTATTNTAAATTTTGCTTTTGGGTGGAAGTGGCCNGATATTTCGCCTTTGGTNNCCCCGNCAATGGTGATATGGCGGAACATTAAATTGGCAATNCTCATATGCGTGGCAATCTTGCCGCCAAAAGTGGNTGTTGGGGTGGGGTCATGATTGCCAGCGATCCAAATCCAATCATATAATCNGGTGAATTGGCGAATAATAGCTTTTTCTTNTGGCCCCAAACGGTTTGTTGCCTCATTNTCATGAAAGCTATCGCCTAGACAAATTACCCGGTCAGGGGCGTAATGTGTTAAAACGCCATTCAGTACCGAAAGCGTCTCAATGCTGTCGTATGGAGGTAGGAATACCCCCTTGCTAGCAAATGAAGTTCCCTTCGCAAGATGCAAATCAGATACGACAATAGTGCTTTTTTCCGGCCATATTAATGCGCCGGAAATATCAGCTAGCATTCGTTCTCCATTAAATTGGAATTCAGTACTGGTCATGAATTTTCTTCTGTAGCGAATGCCTCTGATATCAAGTTAGTTTCTGCCTCATCTAAGAGCATATCTTTATGTGAGCCGCCAACTGTTTCCTTCCCAATTTCCAGTAAGATAGGCACTGATAATGGTGATGCGCGTGAGAGTTNCTNATGTATAATCTTANCTTTAACTCTTTTAAGCATATTAGCTAAACGCTTGATATCNGTGAGNCCGCGAGCGGCATCACTNCGTGTCACCCGCAGCATGATGTGGTTTGGTTCATAGCGGCGAAGTGTATCGTATATTANATCTGAGCTCACCGTCATTTGCCTNCCAGTTTTGGATGCNCCAGGATAATTGCGTTCTATTAATCCTGAGATCGTTGCTACTTCACGGAAAGTTCGACGGAGAAGTGAAGAGTCANCCAACCATTCTTCAAGGTCGTCACCTAGCATATCTTCGTCAAATAGTTCGTCAATATNTGTTACTGGATGTATGCTCCAAATCGCAATATTATAATCGGTGCCAACAAAGCCAATCGGTCCAAGCCCTNAACGTTCCATNCGTTTTGTTANAAGAATACCAAGCGTTTGGTGGGCATTACGGCCTTCAAAACAGTANGCTACTAAAAACGCTTTGCCAGATCGTTTNAAGGTTTCAACAAGNAGACCATCACTTTTTGGCATTACTGACACCTGNGATTGAATGCCAAGCCAATCACGAACCTGATNGGGCAGTTTTGGCCATTTTTGTGGATTTGCTAAGATGGACCGTACCCGATCAGCAAGGTGTGTTGAGAGTGGCAGTCGTCCACCCTGGTACGATGGGATCTTGGGCTCACTCNNAGTGGCAAGGGTTGTAGAAACGGTCATATTGCGGATACCTTCAAACCTCAAAATGTGTCCGCNAAACANAAAAGTATCACCTGGTAATAAACCTAGAATGAAATTTTCTTCAATTTTTCCAAGTAGTTTTTGTCNCCCAAGTCGAACTTGTAACATTTGTGATTCCACAATTGTTCCGATGTTCATTCGTACTCGTCTTGCTACTTTTTGCGAAGCGATTTTNTAAGTCTGGTTTTCGATGTTTTCCAAACGACGCCATTGTTCGTATGTCCGGAGTGCATATCCTCCATGGTCTATAAAAGCTAACACATCGGTAAAAACAGCACGGGGTAAGCTAACGTAAGGTGATGCGGCAGTGATTTCGCTAAACATCNTGTCGGCCTCAAAACTACGGGAGCAAGCCATTGCTAGCATATGTTGGGCCAATACATCATAGCTGCCTGGCCGAGGAGTTTCATCGTCTAANGTCCCCTCAACCGCGGCTTCTAAAGCCGCCTTACACTCAAGAACTTCAAATCGATTTGTTGGCACNAATAAAGCGCGGCTTNGAGTATAAAGGCTATGGCCTGCTCGACCAATGCGTTGGATTAAGCGGCTAACACCCTTTGGTGCGCCAATTTGTATCATAAGATCGACAGCGGCCCAATCAACCCCGAGGTCTAATGACGATGTTGCCACTACTGCTTTTAGACTNCCCGATGCAATTTTCTCCTCCACTCGCAATCTTANTTTTTTTGCCAAGCTGCCATGATGCAGTGCTATAGGAAGTCCCTTCTTNTTTAACTTCCATAATGCTTGAAACGTAATTTCTGCTTGGGCTCTAGTATTGACGAAAATGAGAGTGGTNTGCGCTTTTTCTAACTCTTGGTATATCTCTTCCATTGTGTGGAGTGCNGAATGACTATACCAAGGTATTTTCTGCTTNGTCTTNAGAANAGCTATTTTAAATTTCTCCCCAGACAAACCGTCTACGCGGGNAACTAAATNGGNTTGNCCGNTTGGTGCCAACCACGCNGATAATGCAATAGGATGAGCNANTGTGGCAGACAGCCCAATNCTTTGAGATCTGGGTGCTAGCTGTTGGATCCTAGAAAGGCAAAGCGCTAGTTGGTCACCCCTCTTTGTTCCCGCCAATACATGAATCTCGTCAATCACTACTCGTTTAAGAGTTGCAAATATTATTTGAGCGTCATGATACGACAGAAGTAACGTAAGGCTCTCCGGGGTGGTAAGGAGTATATTTGGCGGTTTCTTCCGTTGATGTTGCCGAATACTCTGTTTGGTGTCTCCTGTTCTTATTGATACCGNAATAGGAAGTTTCATTTCTGNGATCGGNATCTCTAAGTTCCTNCGGATATCGGTTGTAAGAGATTTTAATGGCGATACATAGAGAGTGTGCAAGCCACCTTGTGGGGTATTTGCTAATTCTATCAAGGTAGGCAGAAAACCTGAAAGCGTTTTGCCGCCTCCAGTTGGTGCAGTGATCAATACATGGGATGTTTGCCGAGCAATTTCGAGTATTTTTAGTTGGTGAGGGTAGGGGTGCCAACCGTGGGATGTAAACCAATTCCGAAAGATAGCTGGTAATAGAGCATTTTTTTTTTCACTATCACACTTTGTTTTCTGGTTGTTGGAAGAAAACTGGACCATACAATAACTCTGTATATAGTAAGCAGATTTTTCAAGTCGCGACCAAAATATAAGTACATTCGCCTATGGCTTATATCCCCAACCCAGCCCTAGCAGCAGTAGTATCCAACTCAAGCGGGTCGGGTCATGAGGCGTAGGGGCATCAGCCATTCGAATGGTTACTGCATTTGCGTCAACATATGAAAGTGCTGCTTATCAAGCCTACCAGGACTTTCTTTCGAGGGATCAAGCATTCAAAACAGAAATTACATACGGAACATCGGGCCGCCCAGCGTGCGCTTTCGTTAATCATTTTACCAATG